>JAOPUQ010000085.1 GCA_025963425.1 Modestobacter sp.
CGCGCACCGACTCCTCGAACCGCACGAAGAGCTCACCGTTGGCGAACTCGTAGGCCGAGGTGGGGGTGGGTGTCACCCCCAGGTGACCGGCGATCTCCGAGGCGAGCTCGGGGTACGCCCTCCCGGAGAAGAGCATCAGGCTCTTGTTGGTCGTCTGCGTGATGATGCTCATCGCGGTCCCTCACTGCTCGTGCCCGGCGCGGGGTCCGGAAGCTGGTCCTCGGCGCGCTCTCCCGCCCGCGCCTCGGCTGCTTCCGCAGCCGCCGCGGCGGGCGTCCCGGGACGTCGTTTCGCGACCCAGCCTCCCACATTGCGCTGGTGCGCCCGGGCGACGCCCATCGCCCCGGGCGGGACGTCGTCGGTGATCACCGACCCGGCGGCGGTGTACGCGCCGTCGCCGACGCTCACCGGAGCCACGAACATGTTGTCCGCGCCGGTGCGGGCGTGGCTGCCGATCGTCGTGTGGTGCTTGGCCACGCCGTCGTAGTTGACGAAGACCGAGGCGGCCCCGATGTTGCTGTGCTCCCCGATGGTGGCGTCCCCGACGTAGGACAGGTGCGGCACCTTGGAGCCCTGCCCCACGGTGGCGTTCTTGGTCTCCACGAAGGTGCCGACCTTGGCGCCGCGGGCCAGCCGCGTACCCGGTCGCAGGTAGGCGAAGGGCCCGACCGACACTTCGGGCCCGATCACCGCGAGCTGGCAGTGCGCGCGCACCACCGACGCGCCCTCGCCCACCTCGGTGTCGACGAGCGTCGTGTCCGGGCCGACGACCGCGCCCCCGGCCACGGTGGTGGCGCCGCGCAGCTGGGTGCCCGGGTGCAGCACCGCCTCCGCGGCGACCTCGGCGGTCACGTCGACCCAGGTGGTGAGCGGGTCGATGACGACGACGCCGGCCCGCATCAGGCCGTCGAGCACCCGGTCGTTCATCGTGCGGCGCCGCGCGGCCAGCTCCCGCTGATCGTTGCAGCCCAGGGTGTCCGCGGCGTCGGCCGCCCGGTGCCCGCCCACCCGGGCGCCGTCGGCGACCAGCAGGCCCAGGACGTCGGTGAGGTACTGCTCACCCTGCTGGTTGCCCGCGCCCACCCGGGTCAGCGCCTCCCGGACGGCGGCGGCGTCGCCGACGTAGACCCCGGCGTTGACCTCGGCGATCGCGCGCTGCGCCTCGTCGGCGTCCCGTTCCTCGACGATGGCCCGGACCGCTCCGGCGGCGTCCCGGAGGATCCGGCCCAGCCCTCTCGGGTCGGCCACCTCGGCGGTCAGCACGGTCAGCACGTTGCCGGCCGACCGGTGCGCGTCGACCAGGCCGACCAGCGTCCCCGAGGTGAGCAGCGGGGCGTCGCCGTTGACGATCAGGACCGGCCCGGCCACCTTCGGCAGGGCGTCCAGGGCGACCGCGGCGGCGTGCCCGGAGCCGAGCTGCTCCTCCTGGACCACCGTCAGCGCGAGCGGGGCGACCTCGGCCAGGTGGCCGGCGACCTGCTCCCGGCCGGACCCGACGACGACGGCGGTCTGCTCCGCACCCAGCGGCTCGGCCGCGGCCAGCACGTGGCCGAGCATCGTGCGCCCGCCCAGTTCGTGCAGCACCTTGGGGGTGCGCGACCGCATCCGGGTGCCCTGGCCGGCGGCCAGGACGACGACGGCCCCGACCACCGACGTCCGGGCGGGTGTGGGCACCGATGGCTCGTGCTGGCTCACGTGGCTCCTCGCATGACGACGTGCGGTGCGGACGACGACCGTCCGGGGCCGGGGCGTTCCCCGTCCGGACAGCCGTCCACAGCGCGGGACTGGCTGGGGGACTCGGACTCGAACCGAGACTGCACGGCTCCAAAGGCCGGCGGGCTGCCGATTACCCCATCCCCCATCACCGGTCCGCCGGGAAGGGATCCGACGGCCCACAGGTGAGCCTAGGGCCGCGCGCCGGAGTCCACCGCTCGCCCATAGCTACGTTCCCGTAGCTTACGGTCGCGTAGCCGCGAGGGAGCCGCCGAACCGCCCGCCCGGCCGGCACCCGTCTGCCCGTTCGACCCGTAGGACCGTTCGGCTCCGCACCGTCCCGGCCACCCGGTCGCGGCTCCCGCCGGCGACTCCCCTGCCCTGGAGGCTCCTTGTCCGCTCCCCCGGTCCGCCGCCCTGCCGCGCCGGCCCGCCCGGCCAAGCCCGACGCCGGGCTGCCCGCCAACGCCCTCGGCGCCGAGAAGGGTGTCCTGGAGCAGGTCGCGCTGTACGTGTTCGTGCTCGTGCCCTTCCTCGCCCTGGCCGTCGCCGTCCCGGCCGTGTGGGGCTGGGGCCTGTCGTGGACCGACGTGACGCTCGCCGCCGTCTTCTACGTCGCCACCGGGCTGGGGATCACCGTCGGGTACCACCGCTACTTCACCCACGGCTCGTTCACGGCGAACCGGAGGCTGCGCATCGCCCTGGCCGTGGCCGGCTGCATGGCCGTGCAGGGGCCGGTCGTGCAGTGGGTTGCCGACCACCGCCGGCACCACGCCTTCTCCGACCGCGAGGGCGACCCGCACTCGCCGTGGCGGTACGGCGATGACACCCGTGCACTGCTCAAGGGGATGTTCCACGCCCACGTCGGCTGGCTGTTCGACCGTCGCCAGACCAACCCCGAGCGCTACGCCCCCGACCTGCTCAAGGACACCGTGCTGCGGCGCACCAGCCGGCTGTTCATCGTCTGGGCCGGCCTGGGGTTCTTCCTGCCGGCGCTGATCGGCGGCCTGGTGACCGCGAGCTGGACGGGCGCCTGGACGGCGTTCTTCTGGGCCGGGCTGGTCCGGGTCGCGCTGCTGCACCACGTGACCTGGTCGATCAACTCGCTGTGCCACACCATCGGCGCCCGGCCGTTCGCCGCCCGCGACCGGTCGACCAACTTCTGGCCGCTGGCCCTGCTCAGCTTCGGGGAGTCCTGGCACAACCTGCACCACGCCGACCCGACCTGCGCCCGGCACGGCGTCCTGCGTGGACAGGTCGACATCAGCGCGCGGGTCATCTGGATCTTCGAGCGGCTCGGGTGGGCCCGCGACGTCAGGTGGCCGGACCCGGTCCGGCTGGCCGCCAAGCGTCGCCGGCCCGAGCCGGCCGCTGCGCCGGCGGCGTGACCCCGGTGCCGGCCGGCGGGC
>JAOPUQ010000089.1 GCA_025963425.1 Modestobacter sp.
GCCAGCGGGATCCCGGCCAGCTGCAGCACGTGCGGCCGCTCGCCCAGGGCCAGGGCGACGATCACCGGCACGCCACCGCCGGTGGCGCCGATCGGCGCCATGACGCTGATCGGCAGGAACCGCGCCGCCTCCATCATGGCCGTCAGCGCCAGCCCGTTGGCGACCCCGGCCAGCAATCCCAGCACCAGCCAGCGCCCGTCCGGAACCGCCGATCCGCCGGCCAGCAGCACCGCCGCCGCCACGGCCACGGCCGCTACCTGCCCCATGGCGAGCACCGCCGAGGGGCTGTGGCTGCGGCTGAGCACCGGCCCCAGGTAGCCGGCTGCCCCGAACAGCAGGGCGGTGAGCAGCCCGAGCAGCACCGCGGTCACCGCCGCACCCCCGACGGCGCGGCGGCTCCGGCCGGGTGGGCGGTCAGCTGGACTCGATCGCCGCGGCGACCCGCTCGGGGGTCAGCGGCAGGTCGCGCACCCGCACGCCGAGGGCATCGGCGAGGGCGTTGGCCACCGCCGCGGCCACCGGTCCCCCGGTCACCTCACCCGCCCCGAGCGGCGGCTCGGCCGGGCGGGGGACGAGCCGGACGTGCACCTCCGGGACGTCGGGGAACCGGAGGACCGGATAGCCGTCCCAGTCGCGGCTGGCCACCCCGTGGCGGTCGAGGACCACCTGCTCCCGCAGCACCCAGCTGGTCGCCTGGATGGCGCCGCCCTCGATCTGGTTCGCCAGGCCGTCCGGGTTGATCACCTGCCCCACGTCCACGGCGACCCAGAGGTCGGTCACCCGCACCTCGGAGACGGCCTCCACCCGGGCGACCACGGCGCAGTGGCCACAGATGCCCTTGTAGCGCGAGTAGGCCAGCCCCCAGCCCACCGGGTCCCCGGGCCGGCGGCTGCGCCACCCGGCGCTGTCCGCCGCCACCTGCAGCACCTCGCGGGCCCGTTCGTCGGGGAGGTGGCGCAGCCGGTAGTCCAGCGGATCGGCGCCGGCGGACCGGGCGAGGTCGTCCACCGCGGACTCGATGGCGAAGACGTTCATCGTGGCGCCCAGCCCCCGCAGGGCGGAGGTCCGCACCGGCGTCTCGAGCAGCCGGTGGGCCCGCACGTCCAGGTCGGCGACGTCGTAGGGCGGCGTGGCGTTGCGCCCGGTCCCGCCGCCCACCGCGAGCGGCGGATCGGCCGCGGGCACCGCTGCGACGTCCGCCGCGTGCCAGGCGCCGAGCAGACCGGGCTGCCCGGCGAAGCCCGGACGGCTGTCGTGCCCGGCGCCCCACGCGTCCTGCCGCCAGGTCACCAGGTCGCCGCGGTCGTCGACGCCGACCGCGACCTCGACCACCATGGCCGGACCCACCGGTTCCCAGGCGAACTCGTCGTCGCGGGACCACACCACCTGCACCGGCCGCCCGGGCACCGACCGGGCGAGCAGCGCCGCATCGAAGGCGACGTCGTCGGCGCTGTTGTGGCCGTAGCAGCCGGCGCCGGGCACATGGTGGACGACGACCCGGTCGGGGTCCACGCGCAGGCAGGCCGCCAGTGCCCGCCGCAACGGGTGGACGCCCTGGGTGTGGCTCCACACCGACACCTGGTCACCGTTCCAGTGCGCGACGGCGCAGCCCGGGCCGATCGAGGCGTGGCTGAGGGGCTGCCGGCTGTAGGCGGTCCGGACGACGTCCGCCACGCGGGCGCCGGCCGACCGGTCCGACCGGCGCTCGACCGCGGTCTCCTCGGCCGGTCGGCCCACCGTCTCCGGGACCGGGTCGACCTCCGCACACGCGTCCGGTTCCTGCCACGTCGCGCAGCGGCGCAGCACCTCGGCGGCCCGCACCGCCTCCTCCTCACGATCGGCGACGACGCCGAGGAAGCTCCCCTCCCGCACCACGGCGAGGACGGCGGGGAGGGCGCGGGCGGGCCGGTCGTCGACCGTGACCAGACGGGCGACGGGCGACGGCGGCCGCACCACGCGCCCGAACAGCTGACCGGGCAGCGCCAGGTCGTGCACGAAGGCCGGAGCACCGGCCAGCTTCGCCTCGAGGTCCCGCCGCGGCACGCTGCGCCCGACCACCGTGTGCCGGGCCGGATCCTTGGGCGGGGCGGTGCCGGTGACCGCGACGTCCAGCAACCCGGGCCGCACGAGGGACCAGTAGTCCCCGCGCGCCACGCCGTCGGCGTCCCGCACCGCGCCGTCGTGGACCTGCAGCTCCCCGACCGGGATGCCCGTGCGGCGGGAGACGACCGACAGCAGGAGACGGCGGACCTCGGCGCAGACGGTGCGCACGGCACCGCCGGAGTCCATCACCGACCGGCTGCCCGCGGTCAGCCCCTCGTCCGGCCCGGCGTCGGTGCTGGCCGGCACCGGCTCCACGCGCGACCAGTCGACGTCCAGCTCCTCGGCGGCGATCTGCGCGAGCGCGGTGACGATGCCCTGCCCCAGCTCGACCTTCCCGATCCGCAGCAGCACGCGGCCCTCGGGCCGCAGCTCCACCCACTGGGAGAGCAGCGTCCCGGCCCCGTCCCCCGGGCCGGGGGCAGGCCGGATCGGGTGCTCGGCGGGGACCGCGCCGGCCTCAGGCACGACCACCGGACAGCGGCCCGAAGGCCGGCGGGGGGATCCGGCGCCGGGACGCCGCCTCGTACGCGGACGCGACGTGCAGCAGGACGTCCTCCCTGCCCGGCTCGGCCCGGAACACCAGCGAGAACGGCAGCCCGGGGGCCGGGATCGTCGTCGGGGTGGCCGACTCGGTCGGCACGTACCGCGTCCCGTCGGCGCTGAGGACGAAGACCGGGTCGTACACGGTCGTCACGTACCCGGCCGGCACCAGCACCTCGGTGAGGCCCGCGTTGGGTCCGAAGAACGATTCCAGGCGCAGATTCTGCGGAGTGCCCGGCTCGATGGCGTGGCCGATCAGACCGGGGGGCAGCGGAGTGTGCAGGCGGACCAGCGCGTCGAGCCGGTTCTCCAGCAGGACCATCATGTCCACCCGCCGCAGCAGCTCTCGCAGGATGATCCGCTCGTTCACCCCCTGGCGTCCGCCGAGGGGGTTGCGCATGTCCGCCACCTCGGCCCAGTTCTGCCACCACGCGCGCTGGTCGTCCCCCCAGAACTTGGAGCGCTGGTTCAGGGCGGCCCAGTCGTCGAGCGTCTCCGCGTACCCGCGTTCGGCCCAGTCCGCGACGCGGCGGCCGAGGTACTGCGAGACGTGGAAGCGGAACGCCATCGCGAGCTGCTGGTCCTGGACGGTGGCGATGTCCAGGTCGGCGGGCGGCGGCACACGCCCGTCGGCGAGCGCCACGAGGTAGTCGACCGGCTGCATGCTGCCGGTCCCGAGGACCACACCGGGCTCGAACTCCGTCGGCACGACCGCCGCGGCAACCTCGGGGAAGACCGGCCCGCCGTCGGCCCCGAGCCGGAACAGCAGGTCGGGCATGAAGACCGGCACCAGTCGGGCCAGCGCCCGCCGGAAGTCGGTCCCCATCGCCTCCACCCCGGGGTCGCGCGGCCAGAGCGGGTCACCCGACTCGACCAGCGTCGCCCCGAGATGCCCACCGAGCACCGAGGTGATCTCCGCGGCGGCGGCCGGCGGGATCACCGACGAGGCGTGCGCCCCGGGCCGCAGGAGCATGGACTCACGGACCACGCCGATCCGGAGGCCACGCAGGGCGTTCGCCGTCCCCGCGGCGCACGCGTGGCCGGCGTAGGGCGTGGACAGGCGCCCCGAGCGGGGCACCGTGGTGTAGGGATCCCGCGGGTCGTAGTGGCCCTCGGCCGGGTCGGTGAGCGCGTCCAGGACCTTCGCGGCGTCGCCGAGGGTGCGTGCGTGGATGCCGCTGCGATCGACGTAGATGTCGGCGCCGAGGGCGCCGCCGTCGAACCCGAGCAGCCCCTTGGCCGGCAGGATGAGGGCGACGGCGTTGTGGTTGGACGGGCCGCGGCACGACGCCCGCGTCTCCTCCCCCAGGCTGCACATGACCAGGTTGGTGCTCACCGACAGGGCCGAGCCCGCGCTCGATCCGAGGGAGGCCGACCGGGTGGTGTCGTAGGGGTTGGCCGGGTTGCCGCCCCAGGTGCTGCGCTGGTACCCCAGCGTGGAGGGCAGCACCTGGTCGGGCACGTGCGGGCCCCCGGGGTCCCCGACCCGGCCGTTGTACTCGGTGTTGACCGCCTTGGCGTAGACGATGGCGCCCTGGGCGCGCAACTGCTCCACCAGCAGGTGGTCCCGCGCGGGGAAGTCGATGTCGAACCGGGCGTCGGCCCCGCCGGTCGAGCGCATGTCCCTGGTGTCGAAGGGGTCCTTGAAGGAGAAGACGACGCCGTACATCGGCATCGCCGCCAGGTCCGGTTCGCGGCCATAGGTGGCGTCCAGCTCCGCCGCGCGTTCCAGCGCGTCGGGCTGCTGGCGGAAGAGCTCGCACACCGGCGGGGCGTCCAGCGGCAGCGGCCCCTCGGAGGGGTGCCGGTCGAAGTCCCCGCGGCAGGTGACGGAGCGCTCGCCGCGGATGTTCAGGGTCACCAGGGCGTTCACCTGCCCGGCGTCGGGCCTGCCGACGAGCATCCCGAACTGCTGCTCCACGTCCGGGTCGGAGGCCGTCGGCTCCATCCGGCCGAACTCCAGGGGCGGTCCGGTGTACCGCTCCAGGTCGGGCAGCACCGTCGAGGCAGCGACCGTCTCCGTGGGGAACTCCAGCGGTCGGGTCGCCCGGACCACCCCCGTCGCGGCCGGCACCGGGGCGCCGTCCGGGGTGAGGAGCTGGGTGCAGACCCCGTTGTAGGCCCGGGCCCGGTCGATGTACTGCTGCACGACCTCGACGCAGGTCGTCTGCCCGGACCGGATGGCCCGGTGCAGGTCGTCGATGGTCGCCTCTTCCAGGCGGAAGGGCCCATCGGTGGCCGCGTCCTGGTCGGTCATCGCCCAGCTCCTGTCGCATCGTCGGACCTGCGGTCGTCCGCGGAACGGGTCGCGCGGTCCGCCGGACCGTCGGTTCCGGCCGTGCGCTCCGCACCCGGTAGGCCCCGTGCGGCCCGCAGGGAGCCGGCGGCCTCCTCCGTCGCCCGCAGCACCCGGCCGTGGCTGCCGCACCGGCAGAGGTTCCGTTCGAGGGCACCGGCGACGGTCGCCCGCCCCGGGCACGGGTCGGCACGCAGCAGGGCGCAGGCTGCGACGAGGATGCCGGACGTGCAGTAGCCGCACTGCGCCGCCTGGTGCGCCAGGAAGGACCGCTGGAGGGCCTGCATGCCCTCGTCGTCCGCCAGCCCCTCGACCGTGACGACCTCGTGGCCGGCCGCCGCCCAGGCGGGCAGGTCGCACGACGGGGTGGGGTGCCCGTCCAGGAGCACCATGCACGCGCCGCACTGCCCCAGCCCGCAGCCGAACCGGGACCCGCGGAGGTCCAGGTCGTTCCGCAGCAGGTAGAGCAGCGGGGTGTCGCTCCGGCAGGTCACCTCGTGGTCCCGGCCGTTGACCCGCAGCCGGACGACCTCGGGGGCGGGCAGGCTCTGCGCGGTGGCCCATCCCGGCGCGGCGGTCACGTCCGCACGGTCGTCGTCCGGGCGCCGGGGTCGGCGACGGCCGCGGTGAGCCATCCGGTGACCAGCGCCGCCACCTGGTCCTCCACGCCGGTGTAGAAGTGGTCGCAGTCCTCGAGCACCCGGACGTCGACCGGGCCCGCCGCCCGCTCGGCGAACCGCTCGGCGGGGTACATCTCCCGGTCCTCCCGGTCCCCCCGCACGAACAGCGTCGGGCAGGCGATCTCGGGTGCGGCCCCGAGCAGCGACGGCACGTTGGTCAACCCGTCGAGGAAGCTGGCGGCAGATGTGACGTACCACCAGCCGGGGAGCAGCATGAGCTCGTCGGGGCGGCCGTCGGCGACCAGCTCCTGGGCCTGCCGGGTGAACTCCGGCAGCCGGTCGCCCGCCAGGAGTCCCAGTCTGGACGCCAGGGGCATCCACTCCCGGCCCCCGCAGTGCGCGGACAGCAGGACCAGGGCCGGGATCCCGGTGTGGTCGGCCACGTAGCGGGACGCCAGCAGGCCCCCGTTGCTGTGCCCCACCACACTCGGCGAGGGGTGTCCCCGCGCAGCCAGGAACTGCCCCGCCAGTTCGTTGTCGGCCATCGCCTGGGCCGCGGTCTGGAACGCGTTGCCCTCGGGGCGGCGGGTCCGCGCGGCCAACGTGTCGTGGCCCCGGCGGTTGAACGTCAGGCAGGCGAACCCGGCGTCGACCAGCCGGGGCGGCAGGAAGCGCGGCGGCCCGGTGTAGAAGTTCATGCCGTTGCCGTGCATGAGCAGCACCGCCCCGCGCACCTCCCGGTCCTCGGGCAGGTGGTAGAGCCCGTCCAGCGGGGTGGTGTCGGTCGGGATGGAGACCAGCTCGGTGCGCACCGGGGGCCCCGGGTCAGTACATCGCCAGGCCGGCGGAGACGTTGACGTCCTCACCGGTGATCGAGGCCGCGCGGGAGGAGGCGAGGAAGACCGTGGTGTCCGCGACGTCGCGCGGGCTGACCAGCCGCTGCAGCGGGGAACCACCGGCGAAGTCCGCCCGCGCCTCTTCCACGGTGATCCCCCGGGCCGCCGCCTGCTGCTCGAACACCCAGCCCAGCCGCTCACCCTCCACGCCGCCGGGCGACACGAGGTTCACCCGGATGCCCGACGTGCCCACTTCCCACGCCAGCGTGCGGACCATCCCGATGAGCGCGGTCTTCGACGCCGCGTAGGGGGTCCGGTTGACCAGCGGCCGCTTGCCGGTGACCGAGCCGATGACCACCACCGACCCCGAGCGCCGGGCGATCATCCCCGGCAGGAAGGCCTTGCAGACCAGGAAGGTCCCGGTGACGTTGACCCGGAAGGTGTCCTCCCACTCCTCGGCCTCCAGCTCCCAGAGCGGCTTGCTCGGTCCGCCGACACCGCTGTTGTTGACCAGCACGTCGACGCGCCCGAACTCCGCCTGGGCCGCCTGGGCGGCCGCCTCGATGGACGCCGCGTCGCGCAGGTCCATGGGGGCGATCAACGCCCGCCGCCCGGCGCCGCGGACCAACTCGGCCACCTCCTTCATCGGTCCCTCGGAGCGGCCGGTCAGCACCATGTCGGCGCCCTCGGCCGCCATGCGCAGCGCGATCTCCCGTCCGATGCCGGTCCCGGCGCCGGTCACCACGGCGACTGATCCATCCAGCAGCATGTGCACTCCCGTTCTCCCGGCCCTCGCCGGTTGTGTGTCAGCGGCGCTCGGCGCGATCCGCTGCTCGGAGACGTCCCGGCGCTGCACCGGCCCGCGGACGGGACCGGCGCAGCGCCGCGTGCTTGTCCGGCTCAGCCGGGACTCACTTCACCGCGACCGCGTTGAGCGGCGAGCCCGCCGCCCCGGTGATGGGCAGCGGGGTCGCGGAGAGCAGGAACTCGTAGACGCCGTCCCCGGCGCAGTCCTCACCGATCGCCTGGAGGTCCCAGATCTCCCCGAAGGGGATCCCCATGTTGACCAGCGCCACGACGTGCAGCGGCTGGAACAGGTCGATCTCGTTCGGGCGGACCTCGCATCCCCAGGTGTCCGTGGCGATCGCGGCCACGTTGTGGGCGTGCAGCCACGGCGCGGTGTGCAGCGACAGCCCCGGTGACGCGCCGCCGTTGTAGTCGCCCCAGTTGCCGCGGCGCGTCTCGGTCATGCCGGTGCGGACGATCACGGCATCGCCGGTGCGTACCTCGACGCCCTGCGCCGCCGCCGTCGCGTCGAGGTCATCGGCCGTGATCGCGTAACCCGGGTCGAGACAGCCGACCCCCTTGTGGCGGGCCACGTCGAGCAGCACCCCGCGCATGACCATGCTCGTCCGCATGACCTCGATCCCGCACCGGCCGGCGCCGGCGGAGGTGACGTCGCCGGCGTCGAAGCCGTTGTACATCTTTCCCTTCCAGAAGATGTGCGCCAGGCCGTCCCACTGGCTCCCCGCCTGGTTGGGGGTGACCAGGACGTCGTCGGAGAAGCCGAAGCCCTTGGAGGGACCGAACCCACCGGGCAGGACGTCCTGCTTGCCGGCCAGGTAGTCCGTGCCCGTCGCCGTCATCATGTTCAGCGGGTTGGCACGGAAGCCTCCCGACTGCGGGCCGGCGAGGTCCAGCGGCAACCCCATCGAGATCACCTTGCCCTGCCGGACCAGACCGGCGGCGGCGGTGATCTGCTCGGGGCCGACGTGGTTCAGCGCTCCCCGCTGGTCCTCGGTGCCCCATCGCCCCCAGTTCGAGTACTTCTCGATGTAGTCGCGGATGACGTCGTCGCCCTCGAACGGGACGTCATCGGCCGGAGAGCTGGCCATGGTTCCTCCTCGGTGTGGTGGCTGGACAGGTGCGCGGGCGAGCGGCCACCGCAGTGGCCGGCACCTCGCCGGCGGACCTGGTCATGTGACGCGCATGTCGGCCGAGTCCCCGGGCGCGCGCAGCCCGAAGGTGAGCGCGGGGTCGCCGGGCACCCAGTCCCCGCGGAACTGGGCCCCCTCACCGAGGTCGCGGTTGCGGGCCAGCAGGGCGCGGCCCAGCTCCAGCCGGGCCGGTTCCCACGCGCGGAGCGCGGCCGGCACGTCCCCGCCGCTGGTGACCAGTGCGGCGGCCAGCGCCCACACGTCGTCCGCGCCCTTGGCCGTCGCCGCCGCGGCGTGCGGCCGCACGGCGAAGGCGGCATCGCCCACGAGGCACACCCGGCCGAAGGCCATCCGCGGGACCTCGACGTCGATCATCACCTGCAGGAAGGGCGCCGGGCTCCGGACGGCCACCTCGGCCAGCGGCGGTGGCAGGGCGGCCGCGCCGGCACGGAACTCCGCCAGGTGCTCGTCGCGGACGGCACCGGGGGGCATCGACACGTCGCGTTGCCGGCCCGACCGGTCGGTCAGCAGGTCGGCCAGCTCCTCCCCCTCGGGGACGTTGCGGTACCAGACGAGGTTCATGAGCCGGCGTCCCGGCTCGACGGCGCCGTCGTAGTTGGGGATCGGGTAGGTCAGGGCGTGCGTCCCGGCCCCCACGAAGTAGGTCAGCGAGTCGTCCAGCGCGGCGAAGGTCTCCGGCGTCAGCTCCTGCTCGTCGACCACCCCGCGCCAGGCCACGTAGCCGCCGTACCGCTGCTGCACGTCGGGCAGCACGGCGCGCCGGACGAACGACGAGATGCCGTCGGCCGCGACCAGGAGGTCGCAGGTCGCGGTGCCCCCGTCGGCGAAGGTGATCTGCACCTGGTCGTCGGACTGGCTGACGGCGGTCGCCTCGTGAGCGAGGTGACAGCGTTCCCGGCCGAACGCGGCGAGCAACGTGCCGTAGAGGGTGTTGTAGCCGGTGAAGTGGTGTCGCCGCGCGTGCTGGGCGAGGACCGAGCCGTCCGCGGCGAGGTAGCGGTGGTATGCCGCCGACGTGCTCACCGCGCCCAGGTCCAGCAGCTTGTTGTCCAGCAGGTAGCGCACCGTCGCCGGGTGCAGCACGATGCCCACCCCGCGGCCCTCGAGCGGCACTCGGGAGCGCTCGTAGACGTCGACCTCGCAGCCGATGTCGCGCAGCACGAGCGCGGTGGTCAGCCCGATCAGGGAGCCGCCCAGCACCGCGACCCGCGGACGGCGTCCCTCGGGAAGCCCCCCGGACACCTGGCCGGTCACGACCGGGCCCCCCGGACGCCGTTCCGGACCGGGCCGGTGGCGGCTCCGGCCGTGCGCCGCCAGGAACCGCGCCTGCCGCCGGCCACTGCGACGTGGACCACATCCTGTGTAGGGTCACCGCCGCCCGCTCGACGCCTTGCGCAGCTGCGGGCCCGAGTTCTTCCACGGAGTAGCCGGTCCTGCCCCGCGCCGGCCGCCGCCGGGGTACCGACCCCGGCCGGCGGCCGGACCGACGAGGAGGAGTGAGCACCGTGAGCCAACCGCGACCGGCCGCGCCCACGGACCGCGAGGCGCTCCCGGCCTGGGTCCGTGACATGGCCGGCAACGTCGATCTCGAGGCGCTGTGCGAGCGGGTGGTGGCCCGGGACATCGCCGTGGCGTTCCCCCGGCTGGCCGAGGACGACGTCTTCGCCGACCACCTGAGGGCCAGCGTCCGGGAGAACCTGCAGGTGCTCCAGCGGGTGCTGTGCGGACAGCTGGCGCTGGCCCAGGTCCGGCTCGAGCAGCCGCTGGTGTTCGCCCGCTTCCAGGCCGAGCGCCGCATCCCCCAGACCGCCCTGCAGCGGTCCTACCGGGTGGGCTTCGCCACGATGTGGCAGGCCTGGGCCGACCAGCTGCGGATGGTGGCCGAGGTGACCGACCTGCCGCGCGGCGAGGCGCTGGACGCCCTCGCCCAGCTGACGACCACGATCCTCGACTACCACGACCACGTCGCCTCTCAGGTCGCGGACAACTACGCGAGGGTGGACGACGCGCTGGGCAGGACCCGGGCACACGTCCGTCAGGGGCTGGTCCGGGAGATCCTGCGGGGTGAGCGGACCTCGCTGTCCCCCTCCGACCTCATCACCCTCGACCACGACCTCACCGCCGATCACGTCGCGGTGGTCCTGCCGTCCGTGGCGGAGGGGGCGGCGACCCAGCTCGTGGTCGGGATGCGCGCGGCCACCGGGGTGCGGCAGAGCCTGGTCCATCCCCTGGACCTCAACCGGACGGCCGTCTGGCTCGGCCACCCCACGGCGTGGACGCCGGAGCGCACCCGCAGGCTGCACGCCGCCCTGACCGCCGCCGGCGTGGAGGCCTCGATCAGCGAGCCGCACCGCGGGCTCGGTGGCTTCGTCGCCGCCTACGAGCAGGCCAACGACGTGGAGCGCGTCCGGGTCGCGTGGGGACGGGCGCACGCACCGACCGTGCTGGAGCACCGGACGGTCGCCCTGGAGATCCTGCTGCAGCGTGACCCGGCCCGCGCCCGCAGCTTCCTGCGCACCGAGCTGGGCCGACTCGCCGAGGACACCGCCGAGGCCGCCCGGCTGCGCGAGACCCTGGAGGCGTCGTTCCGGCTGGGCAGCCACGTGGCCACGGCCGAGCACCTCCAGCTGCACGAGCACACGGTGCGCAACCGGCTGCACAAGGCCGAGGAGCACCTGGGCCACCCGCTCTCCGAACGGTCCACCGAGCTGCAGGTCGCGCTGCGCCTGCAGCGGTTGCTGCACCCGGCGTCCTGACCCGCCGGACCCGCTCACTCCGGGGGCTCCGGGCTCTGCCCGGCGAGCTGCTGCAGAACACCGAAGACGCATGCGGTGTCCTCGCCCAGCCGGTCCTGGGCGACCGCTGCCTGGTAGAGCACGGCCGTCGTGGCGAACAGCGGGGTCGGGCTGGCCACGCTCGCGGCGAAGGCCGCGATCAGGGCGTTGTCCTTCTGCATCGTCGCGACCGTCGCCGTGGGCTGGGCGTACCGGCCGGCGACCATCAACGGGCCGCGGACCTGCAGCATGCGGGAGCTGCCCGCACCGTCCCCGACCGCGGCCAGCACCTGGCCGAGGTCCAGCCCGGCGCGCTGGGCCAGCAACAGCGCCTCCGCGGCGGCCGCGTTGTGCACCGCCACCAGCAGGTTGGCGACCAGCTTCATCACCGTGCCCTGGCCGAAGGCGCCGAGGTCGTGCTGCGCCCGGGTGAAGGCCCGGAGCACGGGCAGGGCCCGCTCCTTGGCCTCGGGCGCACCGCTGAGGTAGGCGACGAGGTCGCCGTCGCGGGCCTGCTGGCCGGTTCCGCTCATCGGGCAGTCGAGCAGCGTCGCGCCCCAGGCGCGGGCCCGGTCGTAACCGTCCTGCTTGGCCTCCGGCGACAGGGTGCTCGTCTCGACGACCACCAGCCCGGGCCGTGCCCCGGCGTGCAGCCCGCCCTCGCCGTCGAGCACCGTCAGCAGGACCGCGGCGCTGGGCAGCGAGGTCACCACGACGTCCGCGCCCCCGGCCACCTCGGCCGGGCTGGCGCACACGGTGCCGCCACGCGCCTCGTGGTCGGCCTGCCGGCCGGGGTCGACGTCGAAGCCCAGGACCGGGAAGCCGGCGGCGAGCAGGTGCCCGCTCATCGCCGAGCCCATCACGCCCAGGCCGACGAAGCCGACCGGACCGCGCGTCACCGTGCCTGTCCGTCCCGCAGGAACCCGGTCAGGGCCTGGGCGAACTGCTCCGGCTGCTCCAGCACCCCGGCGTGCCGGGCCGGTGCCAGCCAGACCAGCCGGGCGTCGGGCAGGGTGCCGGCGAGGTCGCGGGCCGCGGCGACGAACGGCGGCGCGTCGTCCTCGCCGCACACGACCAGCGTGGGCACGGCGATCCGGTCGACCACGCCGGTCAGGTCCACCTGCTCCAGGGCCCGGCAGGCGGCGGCGTAGCCGCGCGGGTCCCCGGCCAGGAAGGTCCGGCGGACGCCTTCCACCGCCGGCCCGCCCCCGGCCAGCCGGTCGGCGGTGAACCAGAGGGCGAGGGTGGCGTCGACCAGCGGCTCCAGCCCCTCGACCGGTGTCCGCGCGGCCCGGTCGCGCCACTGTTCCCGCAGCGCCGGCGGGTAGACCGCGACCGCGTCCACGACCACCAGCCGCCGCACCAGCTCGGGAGAGCAGGCCGCCAGCCGCTGCGCGACGAGGCCGCCGAGCGAGACGCCGACCACGTCCGCGGGGCCGACCCCGGCGTCGGCCAGCAGGCCGGCAGCCTGCTCGGTGAGGTCCTCGATCGTGTACGGCCGGTCGGGGACGGGAGTCTGGCCATGGCCGGGGAAGTCGTAGGTCAGGATCTCGAGCCCGCGGAGCGACGGGAGGACGCCGTCCCAGAACGAGTGGTCGACACCCAGCGGGTGCAGGAGGAGCACCGGTGGCCCCTCCCCCGTCCGGTGCAGGGTGGGGGCGGGCAGCACCGGGCCGCTCACGCCGGTGCCCCGGTCCGGCGCTGGTGGAGATCGGGCAGCCGTGGCCCCTCGGGCACCGGGGTCTGCGCGACGTTCATGACCATGGCCAGGGTCGTGTAGTAGCCCGCGGTGACGACCAGGTCGACGACGCCGGCGTCACCGAGTGCGGCCAGCGCCCGGGCGTAGGTGTCGTCGCTGACCACCCGGGTGCGGTGCAGTTGGTCCAGGACGTCCCAGACGGCCTCGGCGGCCGGGTCCATGCCCTCCGGGCGACGGTCGTGCGCGATGGCCTCGGCGATCGCCGGGTCCAGTCCGGCCTCCAGCGCGAGCGGGTGGTGGTGCCCCCACTCGAACTGCTGATCCCACCGGCGCGAGACGAACAGGACGGCCATCTCGAACAGCCGGCGGTCCAGCGTGCCGGACCAGCGCAGCTGCTCCCCCACCTTCTGCAGCCGGGACATCAGCTCCGGGCTGCGCAGCAGGGGCGCGAACGGGCCGATCACGCCGCCGCGCGGGCCGGAGCTGATCTCGGCCACCGCGGCGCGCTGCTCGGCGCTGAGCTCCTCGTCCGGCGGCAGCGGCAGCCTGTCCGGCCGGGCAGCGCCGCTGTCGTCGTCGGCCGGGGCGGGGACCTGCGTCACGTCAGGCCCCCGTCCCGTTCGCCGCGGCGCCGCCGGAGGTCCGCAGCGCGTCGTTCACCTGCGGCATCACCTTGGTGGCCATGAGCTCCATGGAGCGCTTGGCGAGCTCCGGGTCGACCCAGTCCAGGCCGGCGTAGACCAGCTCGCCGAAGTCCCCGGTCTCCTCACGGAAGGCGAGCAGCTGGTCGGCCACCGAGTCGGGCGTGCCGGTGATCACCAGGCTGTCCAGCACGGAGTCCAGGGTGACCTCCTCGTCGGGCTGGTCCCTCGAGGACTTGAACAGCCCGAGCCGGCCGAGCGAGCGCATCTTGCCGAGCATCTTCCCGTAGTAGTAGCGGTAGGGGCTGCGGTCGTCGGTGCGCCCGTAGCTCTCGGCCACGGCGGCGTCGTCGGCCACGAAGACGGTCCGGGCGATGCGCCAGTCCTCGGTGGACGCCTGGCTGCCCGCGGACTCCTTGCCCTGGACGTAGTTCGGCCAGTGCGAGGCCACCCACTGGGGCATCAGGAAGTTGGCCGACAGGGGGTGGAAGTCCCGCGCCCCCATCGCCACCACGCCCTTGGAGAAGGGCGCGACCACGGTGCCGACGATCTCCGGCCGCGGCGTCTGCAGCGGCTTGCCCACGATCCCCACGCCGACGTCGCCGTCGTAGGTGGAGGCCGTGGTGACGGTGAACCGGTTGCCGGGCAGGTCGATGTCGTAGGGCGGGTCGAGCTCCCACAGCCGGGTGATGACGTCGATCGCTTCGGCGAACATCTGGTTGCGGTCCTCCCCGAGGATCCCCAGCAGCTCGGCGTCCGAGGGCAGCGCGCCGGGGCTGACCCCGAGGATGAACCGCCCGCCGGAGAGGTGGTCGAACATCGCGCTGTTCACCGCGACCAGCGCCGGATGCATGTGCGACAGGTTCGTCGTCCCGGTGCCCAGCCTGATCTGCGTGGTCTCGGGGATCAGCGTCGCCAGGAACACGAGGCTGTTGGTGATGTTCTCGTGCCGGTCGGTGAGGTGCTCACCGATGAAGGCGTCGTGGAAGCCGAGCCGGTCGGCCAGGATCACCGCTTCCCGGTCCTCCCGGAGCGTGTCGGCCCACGCCCGTCCCTGGGGGTGCATCGGCATGGCGAAGTAGCCCAGTCTCACGACGATCTCCTCATGCATCGGCAGCGGTCGACGACAGTCAAGGCCCGCCGGGCCGCCCGGGCAGTGTCGGCGGCTGTGAAGTTGGCCGGGCGGAAATGACGTCCCCCGTGAGTGGGCCCGGGCGCCGGTCCGCGACTGGCAGTCGCCGACATCCGCGGCGCGCTGGTCTCACGCTCTCCGCCATCCCCCGGCGTCCCGACGGCCGGTGTACTGGAGCGGCCGCAGTGCGTACCGGCCGGTGCGCCGCCCACCCGGAAGGACGGCCCAGGTGACGACTCCAGAGACGGCGGGAGCCCCGGCATTCGACGCCAGGACGTTCCGCCACGTGGTGGGGCACCTCCCGAGCGGGGTGACCCTCGTGACCACCCGGACGCCGGACGGCGACCACGGGATGACGGCGAGCTCGGTGACGTCGCTGTCGCTCGACCCACCGATGATGCTGGCCTGCCTGAACCGGTCCTCCTCCACATCCATGGCGGTCTCCGCGGCCGGCGCCTACGCGGTCAACGTCCTGGGGCAGGGGCACGAGCACCTGGCACAGCAGTTCGCCGCGCCCAGCCGGGACAAGTTCGCCGGCGTGCGGGTGACCGAGGGCGTGCTGGGCCTGCCGCTGCTGGCCGACGCGCTGGCCCGGATCGAGTGCACGGTCGTCGAGGAGGTCCACGCCGCCACGCACACGATCTTCCTCGGCCGGGTCGTCGACGCGAAGGCCGACGAGGGCAGCCCGCTGACCTACTTCCGCGGCGGGTTCGGCCGCTTCGAGTTCGCCCGCGACGACGCGGTCTACCAGCGGGCGCGCCAGCAGGTGCTGGAGCGGATGTACGCAGCCGACGCCGTCCTGCAGCTGGATGACCTGGCCTACCAGCTGGAGGTGGAGCGCCCGGCGGCGTTCTACGCCCTCACCCGGCTCACCGCCGACGGGCTGGTGCGCCGCGACCCCGATCGCGGCTACGTCGTCGTGCCGTTCGACAGCCGCACCTCCGACGAGACCTTCGACGCCCGGTGCGCCATCGAGCTGGGGGTCCTCGACATGGTCGTCGGCCGGGTGCCGCCGGACGAGCTCACCGAGCTCAGCAGCCGCTTCGCGACCATGGCGGCGCTGCTGGTGGGTGACCGCTTCGTGGACTTCGACCGCTACCTGGACGCGAACTACGCCTTCCACGAGGGGCTGGTCTCCCTCGCGCACAACCAGTCGCTCACCGCGGCGTTCGGCCGGTTGAGCATCAAGACCGTCATGACCCGCAGCTTCGGGGTCACGCCGGTGACATCGCAGGACTTCATCGACGCGCAGCGGCAGATCACCGAGGGGGTCGGGCGCGGGGACCTGGCCACGGCGCGCGGCGGCGTCCTGCGCTACACCGAGCTGGCCAAGCAGCGGGTGCGGCAGATCCTCGCCCAGACCGGCGGCCGGCTCTGAGCCGCGCCTCAGCCCGGTGGCCCGCCGGGGGCCGCGCCACGGGCGGTGACCGTCGCACGGACGACGTCGGCCGTCGCCCCGGCTGCCAGCAGCGACCACAGCAGCAGCCGCGCCTTGCGGGGGTGCAGCCAACCGGCGGGCACGACGCCGCGGGCGAGCAGGTCCTGCTCGGAGCCGACGAACCCGTAGGTGCCGCCGAGCACCGGGCCGCCGCCGGTGCGGGTGGCCAGCACGACCGGGCACCGCTGCACGGCGACGCTGACGACCTCGGCCAGCGCCGCCGAGACGTGACCGGCCCCGAAGCCGGCCAGGACGACGCCGTCGTAGCCGGCGTCGACGACCAGCCCGAGCAGCTCGCCGACGTCGCCGAGGTGGGTCTCCAGGAGCGCGACCCGGGGGACGCGGCCGGCCATCGGCGCGGGCAGGGCCGGCCAGCGCGCCGACCGCCCGGCATAGGTCACCCGCCCCTCGTGCACCCGGCCGACCGGCCCGAAGGGTGCCGAGGTGAACGTGTGCACCGCGATCGCATCCCCCTTGCGGACCCGCGTCGCGTCGTGGACGTCGTCGTTCAGCACGACCAGCGCGCCCCGGTCCCGCGAGGCGGGGCTGCCGGCCACGACGGTCGCAGCCAGCAGGTTGGCCGGCCCGTCCGCGCCGGGCGCACGCGCGGCGCGCATCGCGCCGGTCACCACGAGCGGTTCGGGCCGGTCCCAGTACAGGTCGAGCAGGTAGGCCGTCTCCTCGATGGTGTCGGTGCCCTGGACGACGACGACCCCCGCGGCGTCGGCGGCCTGCCGGCCCGCCCACTCCCCGACGGCGACCACGTCCGTCGGCAGCAGCCAGGCCCCCGGTTCGGTGCGGAGGGTGTGCGCCTCGAGCTCCGCGACCTCCCCGAGCTCGGGGACGGCGCGCAGCAGGCCGGCGGCGTCCAGCGACGGGACGACGCCGCCGCCACCCGCCGTCGGCGGCGTCATCGTGATGGTGCCGCCGAGCGAGCCGACGACCACCCGTGGTCTGTGCACGCCGATGCCCTCCGCCCCCCGACCGGTCGCTCCGGTGGAGGGCCCACCGTACGGACCCCCCGCATCCACGCCCATCCCCCTCGGAGGACCCGCCCGTGACCGACCTCGACCTACTCCTCGCCGGTGGCACCGTGGTCAGCCCCGGGGGGCGCAGTCGCCTCGACGTCGGGGTCCGCGACGGCGTGGTGGTGCACGTGGGGCCGGGCGCCCCGTCGGCGCGGCGGACCGTCGACGCGAGCGGCCTGTTCGTGCTGCCCGGCGGCGTCGACACCCACGTGCACCTGATGGATCCCGGCAGCCCCGAGCGGGAGGACTTCCCGACCGGGACCAGCGCGGCCGCGGCCTCGGGTGTGACGACGATCGTGGAGCACAGCCACGGCACGCCGGTGCGGACCGTGGCGGACCTGCGGGGCAAGGTGCACCACCTGCGGGAGCGGTCCAACGTCGACTACGGCCTGGCCGCGCACGCGTGGCCCGGTCAGGCCTCCGACGTGGCCGGGCTGTGGGCCGCCGGGGTGACCTTCTTCAAGGTCTTCACCTGCACGACGCACGGGATCCCCGGCCACGACGCCGCCCGGCTCCGGGAGCACCTGACCGCGACCGCCCAGGCGGGCGCCGTCAGCCTGCTGCACTGCGAGGACGAGTCGCTGACCGAGGCGGCCGAGGCGCTGCTGCGGGCCACGGGCCGCACCGACGGCGGCATCCTGCCCGACTGGCGCAGCCGCGACGCCGAGCTGGTCGCCGCGGCCGTGGCCGCCCTCCTGGTGCGGCGGACCGGCGCGCGGGCGACCCTGGCCCACGTCAGCCATCCCGAGGTGGCCGGCTACGTGGCCCGGGAGCGCGCGCTGGGCGCCGCCCTGCACGCCGAGGGCTGCCCGCAGTACTTCCTGCTCCGGGAGGACGAGGTCCTCGACGAGGGAGCGCTGCGCAAGTTCACCCCGCCGGCCCGCGCCCGCACCGACGACGACGAGGTCGAGATGTGGCGACTGCTGCGCGGCGGCACCCTCACCCACATGTCCAGCGACCACGCGCCGTCCACCCTGGAGCAGAAGCGCGCCGGCGACATCTGGAACGTGCACTTCGGCCTGCCGGGGCTGGACAGCACGATGTCGCTGCTGCTCGACGCGGTCGCGCGCGGCCACCTCAGCTACGAGGACGTCACGCGGGTCTACAGCGAACGGCCGGCGCAGGTCTACGGCCTGTGGCCGCGCAAGGGCCGGATAGCCGTGGGTTCCGACGCCGACCTGGTGCTCGTGGACCCGGCGGCCCAGCGGACCCTCCGCGACGAGGACGTCCTGTCCAAGGCGGGGTGGACCCCCTTCGCCGGCCGTACCGTGCGCGGCCGGGTGGTGCAGACCTACCTGCGCGGCACCCTGGTCGCCGAGGAGGGCCGGCCACAGGACGCCCGGACCGGCCGCCTGGTCCTCGGACCCGGAGCCGACGCCGAGCACCGCCGGGCGCTGGGCGGCGACTGACGGGCCTGCCGGGCGGGTCCCGGCGGCCACGGCGGGCGGGCGCAGTCCGACGTGCCGACGCCCTGCGCCCGGTCA
>JAOPUQ010000106.1 GCA_025963425.1 Modestobacter sp.
AAGGCGCTGCGCACGTCGGCCGGCAGCGGCGGCCAGGACAGCGCGGTCGCGCCGCGGACGAAGACCGGCGTGCCGACGGTGACCGCCGCGCGGACCCCGGGGGCGTGCGCCAGCCGGATCAGCGCCGGGCCGAGGTCGCCCTCGGGCATGGCGACCGCGGTGTTGCCCAGGACGACGCCGCGCAGCTGCGCCCGGTGTTCCAGCGCCCAGCCGAGGGAGATGACCCCGCCCCAGTCGTGCCCGACCGTGACCACCGGCCCGGTGAGGCCGAGCGCGTCGGTGAGGTTCCCGAGGTCGGTGACCCGCTGGGCGAGGCTCCGCGGCCCGGGCAGTCGCTGCGACCACCCCATGCCCAGGTGGTCCGGGGCGATCACCCGCCACCCGGGCGGGGCGGCCGCGACCAGCCGGCGCCAGAGGTAGGACCACGTGGGGTTGCCGTGGACGCACAGCAGGGTGCCCACCGGCCGGCGGACGCCGTTGTCCAGGACGTGCCAGGTGTGCTCCACGCCGGTGGAGTCGGCGACGGTCACCGACCGGGACCACGCCGGATCGAGCCCGGGCAGTGCGGGGGGCAGGGCGGTGGCGGTCACCAGGCGATCTCGAGGCAGCAGGCGTTGAGGCCGGAGCCGATGCCCATCAGCAGGACGCGGTCGCCGTCGACGAGGGTGTCCGCCTCGCCGGCCAGCGTGATCGGCACCGACGCGGGGCCGATGTTGCCGCGGTCGGGGAAGGTCCGCGGCACCAGGGTCGGGTCGATGCCCAGCCGCGCGCAGATGGCGTCGGTGTGCACCTGGGAGACCTGGTGGATGACGTAGCGGTCCATGCCCCGCGACCAGTCGAAGTCCGCCGCCGCCTCGGTCCAGAGGTCCTCGGAGAGCTGCAGCCCGGCGTCCAGGAGGCCCTTGAGGTCGGTGGTCATGCCGTCGTTGTCGCCGACGCACAGCTGGTGGTGCTCGGTGCCGGCCCGGCTGACCGCCGCGACGACGCGGTGCCCCTCGGGGTGCCGGTCGGCGCGACCGAGCACCATGGCCGCCGCCCCGGAGCCGAGGGTGAGCGTCGCGAACTGGGAGATGACGTCGCGGGACGTCGTCCCGGGGCGGGACAGGTTGTCGATGGTGAGCTCCTGGACGGCCCGGGAGTCCTCGCCGTTGACGACCAGCGCGTAGTCGACGAAGCCCGCGTCGATCATCGCGCCGGCCAGTTCCATGCCGTTGACGAATCCGAGGCAGGCGTTCGTGACGTCGAAGTTCTGGCACGAGGTCGGCAGCCCGAGGGCGTGGTGCACCGCGGTGGCCGTGGACGGCTCCAGGTGCTGGCGGCTGACCGAGGTGTTGACCATCAGGCCGATGTCGGAGGGGTCGACGCCGCTCTCGCTGATGGCCTTGGCGCCGGCCATGGCCGCTCCGTCGACGAAGGTGACGCCGTCGGGCCACCAGCGGCGCTCACGGATGCCGACGAGTCGCTCGAGCAGGCCCGGACGCAGTCGCGCCTGCTTGTAGGTGTCGCTCAGCCGGTCGTCGAGCTCCGCGGAGGTGACGACGCGCGCGGCGTCGGCGGTCTGCACGGTGAGGATCGCGGTGTTGGTGAAGCGGTGGGTCGTGTTGCCGCGCATCGCAGGTCCTGTCGAGTGGAGGTCGGCTCCATACTCGTACGGCGCCCTGGGGGATCCAGCACTACCCCGGCTCCGCGGCGGTATGCCACCCAGCTCCGGTCCCGCTGCAGCAGGTGACCAGCGTGGTCGGCGTGTCGATCCACACGGTGAAGTCGCCGCCCCCGGAGGACTCCTGACCCGCCGGGTCGGCGACGCCGGACTCGCCGTCCAACCCGACCGCGATGCCCGGCGAGCGGGCGAGGACGACGGGCCCGTGGACGACGACGCCCAGTTCGTCCGGCGGCAGCTCGGCGGGCCGGCGGCGCTGCGTCCTGCCCGCGGCATCCCCTGTCCGTGGTGGCCGCCGGGCCCTCCTGCGCGGCGGCCGCGCATTCCGGCCCTCCGCCGGTACCGATGCGCCAGGATGAGCGCTCCCGCAGCGTCCGACCAGTACAGGAGAACCGCCGTGACCGTCCCTCCTGGGCAGCAGCCCCCGGCCGCCATGGTCGTGCCGGCGTTCTTCGTCAAGCAGCGGATCACGCTGATGGTCAACCGGTACGAGGTGCTGGCCGCGAACCCCGACGGCACCGAGGGGCAGCTGCTGGCGCTGGCCGAGCAGAAGCGGATGAAGCTCAAGGAGGAGGTGGTCTTCTACGCCGACGAGGCCAAGAGCCGCCGGGTGTTCTCCTTCAAGGCCCGCCAGCGGCTCGACGTCTCGGCCGAGCACGACGTCCTCGACGAGTACGGCAACCCGCTGGGCATGTTCAGCAAGCAGTTCGGGGCCAGCCTGCTGCGCTCGACCAGGAACCTGTCGGCACCGGGCGTCGATGCCGTCGGCCGGGAGCGCCGCCCGGTGATCGCGATCCTGCGCCGGGTCTGGGACCTCATCCCCTACGTGGGCGACGTCTGGGTGCCCTTCGTCTTCCACTTCGACTTCGTCGACACCCGCACCGGTGCGGCCGTGCTGGTCAGCGAACGGCAGAAGACCATCCGGGACCGCTACAGCGTCACCGTCCCGGACCCGCGGCTGGACTTCCGCGTCGCGGCCAGCATGGCCGTCGCCCTGGACGCGCTGCAGAGCCGCTGAGCGGTCACCCGCCGGGAGGAGGCCGCTCCGGGTCAGTCGTTGGTCTCCGACGTCCGCGCACGGCCGCGGTCTCCTCCTCCGCGCACGGCCTGGAGCACCGTCTGCGCCTGCTGGTCGACCAGCCGGGTGAACAGCTGTTGCGCGTACCCGAACACGAGCGCCCAGGCCAGGATCTGCGCCGAGGTGTCCAGGGCGGTGAGCCCCGGCACGAAGCCGCCCCGCATGAGCAGCAGGCCGAGCAGGGCCGTGATGGCGCCGGTCGGCATCTTCAGCACGGCCACGGCCACCGGCAGGCCGTGCGGCTCGGACGATCCGCGGATGCCGCGGATGGCGGCCGCCGCCGCGACGGCTGCGGCGGCCAGCCCGATCAGCTCCACGAGCACGACGTCGACGGGCTTGGCGGTGTCCTTGACGGCATCGTCGACGTCCTTGGCCAGGGGGCCCGCGCCCCGGTCGGTGGAGTACGGCGCCGACTGCTCCGTCGGACACACGACCACCGCCTGGCCGGCCTCCTCCGGTGCGAAGCACAGCGGGATCGTGGTCGGGCTGCGTGCGCCGGCCACGGCCAGCGTGATCGCCAGGACGGTCAGCAGCACGCTGGTCACGATCAGCACGTTGCGAAAGCTGCGCACCCGCAGCTGCTCGCGCAGTGCCGCCGATGCAGCGGCGCGGGCGGCCGTCACGATGGTCAGCCGCTCCTGGTCGACGATGGCGAGGCGCTCTTCCAGGCTCGAGGGCGCAGCCTGCGCTCCTCGGCACTGGGGCTCGCTCACGCCGACCCGCCGCGCGACCCGTTCCAGCTGCTGTCGCCTGCTGTCCAGGGGCGAGAGGTGACGGGCGACGTCGTTGAGGATCCCGGGCAGCCGGCCCAGCAGGTACTGCGCCGGCGCGACGGTGAGCAGCAGCGCCTCGGCCGCGTCCAGGTTGCTCATCGCCCGTTCGAGGGCTGCCTTGTCGGCGAACCGCCTCGTGCCCAGCGCGGCGTCCCGTGCCGCGGCCAGGTGGTATCCGACGGCCTCGAGCAGCGTCCCCGCCTGCGGCTGCGCGTACTGGGCTGCCCAGCTGCTCAGGGACTCCAGCTCCTTCGCGCGGGTCAGCGTCCCTTCCCGCCAGGCCCGCCAGACCGGTCCTCCGACAGGGTTGCCGAACATCAGGGCTTCGGACACCGGGCACCTCTCGCCGTGGGGCCCCAGCGTGACGCTCGCGCGTCACGGGGACGTCATCCGCGATGACGTCCCGGTGCCGGCCAGGCTCAGCCGCGTTCGGAGTCTGTGCCCGGTCGCCTGCGGCGGAGCCAGGGGTGCCCGCCGTGGACGGGCGGGACACCCCTGGGGCGTCAGGGCACCAGGATCGCGCGGCCGCGGACCCGGCCGGCGTCCAGGTCGTCGATCGCGGACTGGAAGTCGTCCAGGGCGTACTTCACGGTGTGCAGCGTGACCTTCTGCTGCGCCGCGAGGGCCATCAGCTCGACCAGGTCGTTGTAGCTGCCCACCAGGTTGCCCAGGATGTTGATCTCGGCGGAGACCAGGTCGATGGTCGGGACGTCGACGTTCTCGCCGTACCCGACCACCAGGTAGTCCCCGGCCCGCCGGGTCATCGCGAGCCCCTCCTTGGTCGAGCCGCCCTCCCCGACGAAGTCGATGACGACCTCGGCGCCGTTGCCACCGGTCAGGTCGAGCACCTGCTGGACCTGGCTGCCGTCGGCCACGATGGCGTTGTCGGCGCCGATGGACAGGGCCAGCTTCACCGCCTCGGGGTTGCGGTCGACGACGATGAGCCGTGCCGGCGAGATGGCGCGCAGAACCTGGATCCCGATGTGCCCCAGACCGCCGGCGCCGATCACCACGCACCGGTCCCCGGCACGCAACCGCCGGGCTGCCTTCGCTGCCGCGTGGTAGGCGGTCAGGCCGGCGTCGGCCAGGGCGGCGACGTCGGCGGGCTCCAGCGAGTCGTCGATCCGCACGCAGCTGCGGGCCGACGTCTTCAGGTACTCGGCGTACCCGCCGTCGGTGTCGATGCCCGGGAACTGCGAGTTCTCGCAGTGCACGTCGTCCCCGGCCCGGCAGGCGCGGCACAGCCCGCAGGTGACCAGCGGGTGCAGGATCACCTTGTCCCCGACGGCGACGTTCGTGACCGCCGAGCCCACGGCGTGCACCCAGCCGGCGTTCTCGTGGCCGATCGTGTACGGCAGCGCGACCTGCGACTTCTCGGCCCACTGCCCCTCGAGGATGTGCAGGTCGGTCCGGCACACCCCGGCGCCGCCGATCTTGACGACGACGTCGTGCGGCCCGGTCACCTCGGGCTTCGGGAGGTCGTCCATCTGCAGCTTCTGGTGGTAACCGATGACCCGGACGGCCTTCATGAGTTCACCTTCTGGGGGAGGAGGGGCAGGAGGGGGCGGTCGTCGGCGCGCGGGACCTGGTCGTCCTCGGCGCCCGGGTAGCGGGTGGCGAGCAGCCCGCGGCAGAAGTGCGCGTTGCCGTCGATCGAGATGCGCACCGAGCGGGCCCGGCGCAGCGTCAGCGGCACCGCGGCCCGGTCGGGCCGCCGACCCTCGGCGTCGACCAGCACCGGGGCCTCGCCGGCGACCGGCAGGCCCAGGGTGGCCCGGCGGCGCACCAGCGCCTCGGTGGTGGGTCCGGCGGGGAGGTCGGCCAGGGTCACCTCACCGATATCGGCCTCGGCCCGGGTCGGGTCCGCCCGCAGCAGCGCGGTGAGTGCCCGCTCCATCGCCGCGGTGTGCGCCTTGCGCTGGAACACCGCCCGCAGCTCGTCCAGGCTCTCCTCCGCTTCGTGGCCGAAGGTGCCCACATAGCCGGCGTCGGCGGCGAGCCCGCGGTTGATCAGGTCGGAGTCGTGGTGGTCGTCGAGCTCCACCACGAC
>JAOPUQ010000108.1 GCA_025963425.1 Modestobacter sp.
GTTCGGCGCCCGGCTGGAGCCGTTCAGCCACGTCGACCTGCAGCTCTACACCGGCCGCAACCTCGACATCGTCAGCCAGGCGGAGTCCATCCGCGCCTACGGGCCGGGGATCGCCGGCGACTACCGCTCCTATACCGCCGGCACCGCGGTGCTGGAGACCGCCGACCGGCTGACCGCGGAGGAGAAGGAGCCGTCGCTGCGGATGTTCCTGCTGGTCGTCGGCGCCCTGCGCACGCTGGCCGAGGCGGAGAAGCCGCCGGCTCTGGTGCTCGACGCGTTCCTGCTGCGGGCGATGTCGGTGGCCGGCTGGGAACCGGCGCTCGGCGACTGCGCCCGCTGCGGCGAGGCCGGGCCGCACCGGCACTTCTCCGTCCCGGCGGGCGGCTCGGTGTGCCCCTCCTGCCGGCCGACCGGCTCGTCGATGCCCAGCCCGGTCACCATCGAGCTGATGGAGGCGCTGCTGAGCGGCGACTGGCCCCGGGCGGAGGCCAGCCAGGGCACCAACCGCCGCGAGGGCAGCGGGCTGGTCGCTGCCCTGCTGCAGTGGCACCTGGAGCGCGGCCTGCGCTCCCTGCCGTTGGTGGACCGCACGTGAGGGGACAGGCATCGTGAACCGGGTCGTCAAGCAGCCGAACCGGCATCCCTCGGGCGCCCGTCCGCCGGAGATCCCGGCGGACAAGGTGCCCCGGCACGTGGCGATCGTGATGGACGGCAACGGCCGGTGGGCCAAGCAGCGCGGGCTGCCCCGCACCGCCGGGCACGAGGCGGGGGAGTCCTCGCTGTTCGACTGCGTCGAGGGCGCCATCGAGCTGGGCATCACGTCGATCAGCGCCTACGCCTTCTCCACCGAGAACTGGCGGCGCAGCCCCGAGGAGGTCCGCTTCCTCATGGGCTTCAACCGTGACGTCATCCGCCGCCGGCGCGACGAGATGCACGACCTCGGGGTGCGGGTGCGCTGGGCCGGACGACGTCCCCGGCTGTGGCGCAGCGTGATCAAGGAGCTCGAGGTCGCCGAGGAGCTGACCCGGGACAACGACGTCCTCACCCTGACCATGTGCGTCAACTACGGCGGGCGGGCCGAGATCGCCGACGCCGCGGCCGCGATCGCCCGGGAGGTGGCCGCCGGCCGGCTCAAGCCGGACAAGGTCACCGAGGAGACCGTGGCCCGGTTCCTCGACGAGCCCGACATGCCCGACGTCGACCTGTTCGTGCGCAGCTCCGGGGAGAACCGCACCAGCAACTTCCTGCTCTGGCAGTCCGCCTACGCCGAGCTGGTCTTCCTCGACACGCTCTGGCCGGACTTCGACCGCCGGCACCTGTGGGCGGCCTGCGAGGAGTACGCCTCCCGGCAGCGGCGCTTCGGCAGTGCCTGAGCCGGTGTTCGCCGTCACCCGGCTGCGGGCCGACGCCTCCGACGTCCCCGGTCTGCAGGCCGCCGCGACCGAGCTGCTGGCGCTGCTGCGCAGCCGACCCGGGTTCCGGGACGGCGCCGTCGGCCGGGCCGCCGACGAGCCCGGCCTGCTCGCTCTCTGGACGACGTGGGACGGCGTCGGCGCCTACCGGCGGGCCCTCGGTGCGGCCGAGGTGAAGATCGC
Organism: Modestobacter sp.; assembly: GCA_025963425.1. GTDB lineage: Bacteria > Actinomycetota > Actinomycetes > Mycobacteriales > Geodermatophilaceae > Modestobacter. Next base: position 1,596 of record JAOPUQ010000108.1, read on the forward strand.
CGGCGCCCCGGTCTGGCTGCACGCCGTCGACGAGCCGGGCGTCTACCTCCCCGACTGAGCCGCCGGTCCGCGCCGGCAGCTCACGCTCAGGCGGCGGTCGCCGCGACGGGCACGGACACGGACACTGCGCCGGTGGACCGGGCCGAGGTCTGGTGCACCAGGCGGACGATCGTGCCCGTCCGGTCGGAGAGGGGGGAGTGCCCGGCCGCGAGCAGCGGCCGGAACCGCGAACCGGGGACCAGCGGGAGGTAGCGCACCGTCTGACCCGACGCGACGAGGTCCGCCGTGCCCTGGACCAGCGTGACCGGACAGTCGATCTGGTCCATGCCGCGCGGCACGTCGAGCAGCAGGGCCCACAGCAGGGTGCGCCAGTAGTCGCGCGCGTCGGAGAACCCGTCCCGGGCGGCCAAGGCCTCGTCCGGGGTGGCCTGCCAGGGGCGTGCCTTGAGCGTGGTGAGCAGGGCCGTGCGCCCGAGCGCCGAGCGGGACAGTGGCTCGATCAGTGGGCCGACCGACCGGAAGGCCACGCGGGCGACGGCCATGCCGGTCCCCTGGTAGGCCCGTTCGGAGAGGACGTTCAGGCCGGACGGCGCGATGGCCACCACCGACCGCGCCCGGCCACGGCGGGCCAGCTCCAGGGCGACCCGGGCACCGAGGGAGTTGCCGAGGACGTGCACCGTCCCCAGGCCCTGGGCGTTCAGCGTGGACTCGACCGCGTCGGTGATCGCAGCCACGGTGGGGCGCTGCTCGAGATGCGGAGAGCGTCCGGACCCGGGGAGGTCGAGGGTCACGACCTCGAAGTCGGCGGACAGGGCCGGGAGGAGCGGGGCGAAGTCCCGGCGGGAGCTCCCCATGCCGTGGAGCAGCAGGAGGGGCTCGCCGCGCCCGGAGCGGCCGACGGACAGGTTCGAGGACATCGGCCTGGAATACCCCTGGCGCCTCCGGAGCGCACGTGAGCTGCCCCACCGTCCCCGCCCCGGTGCGCCGGGAAGCCTGTGCCGGGGGCCGACTAACGTTCAAGGCTCACCCGCCGACCGCCAGCCGGATGGAGCCCGCACATGTCGAGCACCCCGAACGAGACCACCACCGAGACCCGCAAGGCCGACCCGGCCCGCCTGGAGAAGGTGGTCAACCTCTGCAAGCGACGGGGGTTCGTCTTCCCCTCCGGTGAGATCTACGGCGGCACCCGCTCCGCCTGGGACTACGGCCCGCT
>JAOPUQ010000131.1 GCA_025963425.1 Modestobacter sp.
CTGGCGCCCGACCCCCGCGACGGCGGGTGCCCGGATCCCGTGCCACAGCATCAGCACCACCAGTACCTGCCACCTGCCGTCCTACACCGAAGGGGGCGCCACATCGTGACGACCGCTACCAAGGTCAACATCAAGCCGCTGGAGGACCGCGTCGTGGTCCAGGCCAACGAGGCCGAGACCACCACGGCGTCCGGTCTGGTCATCCCGGAAACCGCCAAGGAGAAGCCCCAGGAGGGCACCGTCATCGCTGTGGGCCCCGGCCGCATCGACGACAACGGCAACCGCGTCCCGCTCGACGTCAACGTCGGCGACGTGGTCGTCTACTCGAAGTACGGCGGCACCGAGATCCGGTACGGCGGCGAGGACTACCTCGTCCTGTCCGCGCGCGACCTGCTCGCCGTCGTGGAGAAGTGACCGCACTCCTCCGCTGAAACGCAGCACGACACCGCCCCGGCGACCCGAACCACCGGGTCCCGGGGCGGTTCTCGTCTGCCCCCGTTCTCTCCCGCACCACCTGGACACCCTGAGAGGTCTGGCATGGCCAAGATCATCCTGTTCGACGAGGACGCCCGCCGGGCCCTCGAGCGCGGCGTCGACAAGCTGGCCGACGCCGTCAAGGTCACCCTCGGCCCCCGCGGCCGCAACGTCGTCATCAACAAGAACTTCGGCGCCCCGACGATCACCAACGACGGCGTGACGATCGCCCGCGAGATCGAGCTCGAGGACCCATACGAGAACCTCGGCGCCCAGCTCGCCAAGAACGTCGCCACCAAGACCAACGACGTCGCCGGCGACGGCACCACCACCGCCACCGTGCTGGCGCAGGCGCTGGTCCACGAGGGCCTGCGCAACGTGACCGCCGGCGCCAACCCGATGGCCCTGGGCCACGGCATGCGTGCGGCCGTCGACGCGGTGCACGAAGCGCTCGACAAGGTCGCCGTCCCGGTCGACGACCGCAAGGCGATCACCGGCGTGGCCACCATCTCCGCCCAGGACGCCGAGGTCGGCGAGCTGATCGGCGAGGCGATGGAGCGGGTCGGCAAGGACGGCGTCATCACCGTCGAGGAGGCCAACACCTTCTCCACCGACCTCGAGGTCACCGAGGGCCTGCAGTTCGACAAGGGCTACCTCTCGCCCTACTTCGTCACCGACCAGGAGTCCATGGAGGCCGTCCTCGAGGACGCCCTCGTGCTGCTGGTCAGCGGCAAGATCAGCGCGCTGTCCACGCTGCTGCCGCTGCTGGAGAAGGTGCTCGCCTCAGGCAGCCAGCCGCTGCTCATCGTGGCCGAGGACGTCGAGGGTGAGGCGTTGTCGACCCTGGTGGTCAACTCCATCCGCAAGACCATCAAGGTCGTCGCGGTGAAGTCGCCCTACTTCGGCGACCGGCGCAAGGCGTTCATGACCGACCTGGCCGTCGTCACCGGCGCGCAGGTGGTCAGCGAGGACGTCGGCCTGTCCCTGGACAACGTCGGACTCGAGGTGCTCGGCACCGTCCGCCGGGTCACCGTCACCAAGGACGACACCACCATCGTCGACGGCGGGGGCACCTCCGGCGCGATCGCCGACCGGGCTGCGCAGATCCGTCGCGAGATCGAGGACACCGACTCCGACTGGGACCGCGAGAAGCTGCAGGAGCGGCTGGCCAAGCTCTCCGGCGGCGTCGCGGTGATCCGCGTCGGTGCGGCCACCGAGGTCGAGATGAAGGAGAAGAAGCACCGGATCGAGGACGCCATCGCCGCCACCCGCGCTGCGGTGGAGGAGGGCGTCGTCCCCGGTGGCGGTTCCGCGCTGGTGCACGCCGCCGCGGCCATCGACGCGCTCACCCTCACCGGGGACGAGCTCATCGGTGCCCGCTCGGTGCGCCGGGCCGTGGACTCCCCGCTGTCCCGCATCGCGGAGAACGCCGGCTTCGAGGGCCCGGTCGTCGTCGGCCGGGTGCGCGAGCTCGGCATCGGCCAGGGCTTCAACGCCGCGACCGGCGAGTACGGCGACCTGGCCGCCCAGGGCGTCATCGACCCGGTCAAGGTCACCAAGGCCGCGCTGGCGCACGCCGCGTCGATCGCGGCGATGGTGCTGACCACGGACTCGGCGATCGTCGACAAGCCGGCCGAGCCCCAGGGCGGCAACGGGGCCAACCACACCCACGGCCACTCGCACGGCCACGGGCACAGCCACTGAGCTGAGCGACTGAACCGCCGCTGACCATCGGCGGGTGGCTGTCCGACCTGGCGTCGGGCGCGACCACCCGCCGATGGTCGACGGGGGGAGGTGTGGCACGAGAACACCGGGAGGGCCGGTCCGACGTCTGTCGGACCGGCCCTCTCGGTGTTCCGGCGGGGGAGGTCTCCCCGCCGAACTCAGACCCCCGCGGCGATCGCGGCGGGCTCAGCCGCGATCAGCCGGGTCCGCTCCTCCTCGCTCATGCCGCCCCAGACCCCGTAGGGCTCACGGACCGACAGTGCGTGCTGGAGGCAGCTCTCGAGGACGGGGCAACGTCCGCAGACGGCCTTGGCAGCGGCCTGGCGACGGGCCCGGGCCGGGCCCC
>JAOPUQ010000151.1 GCA_025963425.1 Modestobacter sp.
CGGCGGCGGGGCCGGCCGGTCACCGGCGAAGGAGCCGGCCACCTCGGCCGGACGCCCGAAGGCCGCCTGCTGCGCAGGCGGCGGGGGCGGGGCGCCCGGCGTCCGCGGCATCGGCCGGTCCGCCGGCGGGGCGAAGGAACCGGTCGCACCGTCGGGTCGGGCGTAGCCCGCCGACTGCTCGCCGGTCCGGGAGGTGTGGCCGCTGCCCGGCCCCGACGGGCGGGCGGACCCGGGGTCGGGGGTCTCGGTCAGGGCGTCCCACCGGAGGGCAGGGGGGCGGTCGAACCGACGGTGAGGGTGCGGACGACCGGCGGCACGATCTCGGTGCGCTCGTCGTCGGGGACGGGGTGCCGGACCGCGTTGGCCACCGGGGAGGTCGCGTCGTCCACGGGCAGGTCACCCGAGGGCAGGCTGACGGCCAGCACGACGACGCCGACCCCGAGGCCGATCAGCGCGCCGGTCATCCCGCGGCGCAGCCAGCGGGCCTGTCCCGGTCGGGGGGCCGGCGAGGCCGGGGCGGCCAGCGGGAAGGAGAAGGCGCCGCGGGGCCCGGTGGCGGTCAGCCCGTCGGCGCCGACCTCGAGGGAGGCGGTCGGACCGCCCGGGGACATCTCCGCGGTGAAGGGGATGGCGCGCAGCCGGGACATCAGGTCACCGGGGACGGCGACGTCCTCCGGGACCTGCAGGGCCGCCTTCGCCTCCCGCTGGGCCGACACGGCCAGCCGGCACTGCAGACAGCCGGCCAGGTGGCGGGCGGCCCGACCCGCGGCTCCACCGGAGAGCTCGCCGTCGACGAGGGCGGCGATCGCCTCCTGGGCCAGGTGGCTCTCCGGAATGCTCACCGGGTGCTCGCCTCCGCGTCGGCTCCACGCCGGGGGGCCAGGTGGGCCAGGGCCTCGCGCAGCTGCACCCGGCCGCGGTGGATGCGGCTGCGGACGGTGCCCAGCTTGATGCCCAGGGTGGCCGCGATCTCCTCGTAGGTGAGGCCCTCGATGTCGCAGAGGACGACGGCCACCCGGAACTCCGGGGACAGTGCGTCCAGGGCCGCCTGGACCTGCGGGTCGAGGTGTGTGTCGGTGTAGACCTGCTCGGGTGAGGGCGAGGTGCCGGGCAGCCGCTCGGTGTCCTCGGGCAGCGCGTCGAAGCGGATCCGCTGCCGGCGCCGGACCATGTCCAGGAACAGGTTCGTGGTGATCCGGTGCAGCCAGCCCTCGAAGGTGCCCGGCGAGAAGTCGGCCAGCGAGCGGAAGACGCGGACGAAGGTCTCCTGCGTCAGGTCCTCGGCGTCCTGCTGGTTGCCCGACAGGCGGTAGGCCAGCCGGTAGACGCGGGCGGAGTGCTCCCGGACCACCTGCTCCCACGTCGGGGCCACCCAGCCCTCCACAGCCGGCGCCGCAGGGGCCGGCTCCGTCGAGACGCTGGGTCCGGTCACGGACCCAGGATCGCAGACGGCAGCCGCGGCCACCTCCCCACCAGGGGTGGCGGGAGGAGCAGCGGCGGTGGCACGCGACAGACGCACGTACGGGTCAACGGGTGGGAGGCCGCACGGTGTTCCCGGAGCGCCGGGTCCACAGCCAGTTGCCAGGCTGGCCCGGGCGGCCACCCGCCGACGGCGACCCGCATGGGGCAGAGCACTACCCTTCCCGGGTGACCAGCGCTGCCGGACCGCCGACCACCGGCGGGTGGCGGGACGGCGCGGCCGCCTATGCCGACGGGTTCACCACCGAGTCCCCCGCCCTGGTGGCGGCGCGGCAGCGGGCGCTGACCTCCGCCGTGGCGTTCGGCACCCCCGCGCCGGTGGAGCCCGCGGTGGGCGCCGTGCTGGCCGTCCTCGCCGCCAGCCTCGACGCCCGCGCCGTCGTGTCGATCGGCAGCGGTGGCGGGGTAACCGGGCTGTGGCTGTTGCGTGGCATGCGTCCCGACGGCGTCCTCACCGCCCTGGACGGCGACCCGGCCGAGCTGCGGGCCGCGCGGCGGGCCTTCACCGACGCCGGAGTGCCCAATGGCCGGACCCGGCTGATCTTCGGCACGCCCGCCGAGGTGCTGCCGCGGCTGTCCTCGGCGAACTACGACCTGGTCACCTGCTCGGGCCCGCCGACCGACTACGTCCCGCACCTGCCCGGCCTGCTCGGGCTGGTCCGCCTGGGCGGCTCGCTGGTGTGCCACGGGCTGCTGGCCGACGGCAAGATCGCCGACCGCTCGGCCCGCGACCCGCAGTCGGTCGCCTGGCGGGAGCTGTCCCGGAAGGTCCGCGATGACGAGACGCTGACGTCCGCTGTGCTGCCCATCGGGGCCGGTCTGCTCGTCGCCACCCGGCGCAGCTGACACCGACCGGGCCGCGCCCCGCGGCTCAGCCGATCGCCCGGGTGCCCTTGCCCAGCACGGTCACGCCGCCGGCGCTCACGTGGTACCGCTCCCGGTCGCGCTCGACGTCGACGCCGATGTGGGCGCCGGGCGGCACGATCACGTTCTTGTCCAGGATGGCCCGGCGCACGATGGCGCCCTCGCCGATGTGGACG
>JAOPUQ010000163.1 GCA_025963425.1 Modestobacter sp.
CCAGGTTCGCGTCCAGGCCCATGATCAGCGGGAAGACGAACGTCGCCCCGAACATGGCGACCACGTGCTGGGCGCCGATGCCGATCGTGCGCGGCCAGGACAGCCGTTCGTCGGGTGCCACCGACTCCCCGACGGGCGGAGTCTTGCCGTCCCCGTAGAGCTTCCAGCCGAACGCCATCGGTCCTCCATCGCCAGTCGAGATCCGAACTGTGGCACCCACCCCCGACGCCCCGGAAGTACCTCAGCGCTAAATCTTCATTGCGGATGGATTTCCCTCACCGCTAAGAGGTCTGCTCCAGTAGCGTCACGTTCCGTGAGTCCGAGTCCCGATGGTTCCGAGGGCGTCCGGCACGTCTCCCTGCGCAGCGGCGTCTACGCCGACTCCGTCCGGTTGATGCAGGTCAGCCGCGAGGTCGGGGCCCGCCCGGGGGTCGCCGCCGTGCTCGTGGCGATGGCCACCCCGCTGAACCTCGAGCTCGCCGCCGGCATGGGTCTGGCGCCCGACGGCGGAGCCAGGCCCGACGAGCTGCTCATCGCGCTCCGGGCCGCCGACGACGCCGAACTCGCTGCCGCGGTCGCCGCCGTCGACGCCGCGCTGAGCGCGCGGGAGACCTCCGGCGAAGCCCGCGCCGTCCCCGCCCGCACCATCGGTGCCGCACTGTCCGACCTGGACGCCGGCTCCGCGCTGGCCGTCATCAGCGTTCCCGGCCCCTACGCGGTCGCCGAGGCCGCCGACGCCATCGCCGCCGGCCGCTCGGCGCTGGTCTTCAGCGACGGCGTGCCGGTCGAGCACGAGGTGGCGCTCAAGCGGGCGGCGCATGACGCCGGGGTGCTGGTCATGGGCCCGGACTGCGGAACGGCGATCGTCTCCGGCGTCGCGCTCGGCTTCGCCAACGTCGTCCGCCCCGGTGCGGTCGGCCTGGTCGCCGCCTCCGGCACGGGCGCCCAGCAGGTCAGCTGTCTGCTCGACGCCGCCGGCGTCGGCATCTCGCACGTGCTCGGCGTCGGCGGGCGGGACCTGTCCGCGGCCGTCGGCGGGCTGGCCACCCTGGACGCCCTGGCTGCGCTGGATGCCGACGAGGCCACCGAGCGGGTGCTGCTGGTCTCCAAGCCCCCCGCCCCCGCGGTCGCCGAGACGGTCCGGCGGACGGCGGACGCGCTGTCGGTGCCGGTGCGCTCGGCGGTCCTCTCCGCCGACTCCCCGGACCTGACCGCGGCGGTCGAGGCGCTGCTCGGCGACCTCGGCGTCGAGGTGCCGGTCTGGCCGTCCCGCCCGGGGACGGCGGACGCCGCCGCGCCGGGCGCGGTCCTCAAGGGCTTCTACTCCGGCGGCACGCTCGCCGACGAGGCCATGCTGATCGCCGCCCCGGTGCTCGGCGACGTCCGCTCGAACACCCCGCTGCGCCCGGAACTCGACCTGGGCACCGACCTGGCGGCGACCGGGCACGTGGTCGTGGACTTCGGCGACGACGCACTCACCGTCGGCCGCGCGCACCCGATGATCGACCCGACCCTGCGGCTGGACGCGATCGCCGGGCTGGCGGGCGGCGGGGAGCCCGCCGTCCTGCTCCTGGACGTCGTCCTCGGGTACGGCGCCGACCCCGACCCGGCGGCCACCCTCGTCCCCGCGCTGCAGTCCGCCGGCCTGCCGGCCGTGGTGGCGCTGATCGGCACCGAGGCCGACCCGCAGGGCTGGTCCCGGCAGGCCGACGCGCTCGCCGAGGCCGGCGCCGCGGTCTTCGCCTCGAACTCCGCCGCCACCCGCTACGCCCTCAGCCTGATCGGAGACGCGGAATGAGCGAGCCCCTCGGCGGACTGCTGTCCGCCCCGCCGGCCATCGTCGCCGCCGGCGTGGAGGTCTTCTCCGCCGCACTGCGCGCCCAGGGCGCCGACGTCACCGACGTCGAGTGGCGCCCACCAGGCTTCGGCGACCCCGCCGACCTCACCCAGCTGGCCCTGGACCCGCGCCGGGCCACGGCCAACCGGACGGCGGTCGAGCGGGTGCTCGCCGCCGGGTCCGTGCTGGTCGACGTCCGCCCGGCCCGCGAGGTGCTCGACCTGCCCGACCGGATGCTGCTGCACTCCGGCCCGCCGCTGACCTGGGAGACCGCCTCGGGCCCGATGCGTGGCGCGCTGATGGGCGCCTGCATCTTCGAGGGCTGGGCGAGCGACCCCGCCGACGCCGAACGGATCCTGGCCGCCGGCGAGATCGCCCTGGACCCCTGCCACCACCACCGCACCGTCGGCCCGATGGCCGGGGTGACCAGCCCGGCGATGTGGATGTGGTGCCTGGCGGACCCGGTGCACGGCGGGCAGGCCTACTCCAACCTCAACGAGGGCCTGGGCAAGGTGCTGCGGATGGGTGCCTTCAACGCGGAGGTGCAGACCCGGCTCGCCTGGATGCGCGACGTGCTCGGCCCGGTCCTGCAGCAGGCGGTGCGCAGCCGCACCGAGCCGCTGGACGTCAAGGCGATCCTCGCCCAGATGCTGCAGATGGGCGACGAGGGGCACAACCGGAACCGCGCCGGGTCGCTGATGGCGCTGCGCGAGCTGTCGCCGTCCATCGTCGAGGTCGATGCACCGGCGTCCGACATCGCCGCCGTGCTGAGGTTCATCGGCGGCAACGAGCACTTCTTCCTCAACCTCGGCATGCCCACCGCGAAGCTGGCCATGGACGCCGCCCGCGGGGTCCCGGGCTCCACGATGGTCACCGTGCTCGCCCGCAACGGCACCGACTTCGGCGTGCAGACCGCCGGCACCGGCGACCGCTGGTTCACCGCGCCGGCGAACACCCCGGACGGGCTGTTCCTCGGCGACTACGGGCGCGAGGACGCCAACCCCTCCATCGGCGAATCCGCGATCATTGAGACCTACGGGGTCGGTGGCTTCTCCATGGCCGCCGCGCCCGCGATCGTCCGGTTCGTCGGCGGCACCGTGCCCGACGCGCTGGCCACCACCGAGCGGATGTACCAGCTGACCCTGGCCGAGAACCCGGCGATGCAGATCCCGGTGCTCGGCTTCCGCGGGGCCCCGACCGGCATCGACGTCCTCAAGGTCGCCCGCACCGGCTGGCTGCCGCAGATCAACACCGTCATGGCCGGCCGGGTCGCCGGCACCGGTCAGGTGGGCGCGGGCCTGGTCCAGCCGCCGCAGGCGTGCTTCGAGCAGGCGCTGGCCGCCCTCGCCGAGGAGTCCCGCGCCGCGGTCTGAGCGGACCAC
>JAOPUQ010000188.1 GCA_025963425.1 Modestobacter sp.
GACCTGCCCAGCGCGGTGACCTCGATGCGCGGCCTGGCCGACGCCGAGATCACCCTGCGCGGACCGGCCGTCGACCTGCACTCCGGGTCCTTCGGCGGCGCCGTCCCCAACCCGCTGCACGCCATGGCGGAGCTGCTGGCGAGCCTGCACGACGCCGAGGGGCGGGTGACCCTGCCCGGCTTCTACGACAAGGTCCGCCCGCTCACCGACCGCGAGCGGAACCTGATGGGCCGGGTGCCCTTCGACGAGGCCGCCTGGCTGGCCGGCCCCGCGGCCTCCCGGGTGGCCAGCGGCGAGGCCGGCTTCAGCACCCTGGAGCGGATCGGTGCCCGCCCGACCGCCGAGGTCAACGGCATGTGGGGCGGCTACACCGGCCCCGGCCACAAGACCATCATCCCGGCCGAGGCGCACGCCAAGGTCACCTTCCGGCTGGTCGCCGACCAGGTGCCGGCCGACCTCGCCGAGCAGGTCCGCGCCTGGGTAGCGGCCAACACGCAGGCGGGCATCGAGGCCGAGGTGCACGTGCCGGCCGGCGGAGTCGCGCCCTGCGCCAGCGACCTGGACTCCCCGGCCATGGACGCGCTGCTGCGCTCCATCGGCCGGGCCTTCGACACCGGCGCCGACCAGGTGCTGTTCACCCGGGAGGGCGGCAGCGGGCCCGAGGCCGACCTGGCCGGCATCCTCGGCGCCCCACTGGTCTTCCTCGGCGCCGGCCTGCCCACCGACCGTATCCACTCGCCCAACGAGCGGGTGCTGCTGCCGATGCTCTACCGCGGCGCCGAGGCGACCGCCCACCTGTGGCGGGAGCTCGCCGGGGTCAGCTTCCCGCGCTGAGCCGCGGGCGGAGGAGGTCGGAATGACCGAGGTACAGGTCGGGGAGCAGTTCGGCGCCTACCGGGTGCTGGGCGTGCTCGGCAGCCGGGACGTGGGCCAGGTGCTGCGCGCCACCGACACCGAGAACGACCGCGACGTCGTGCTGACGGTGCTGCACCCGCGGTGGGCCCAGGACGACGCCTACCGGCAGCGGTTCCTCGCCTCCGCGCGGGTCGCGGTCAGGCTCACCGAACCGCACGTCGTCCCCATCGACCGCTACGGCGAGGTCGAGGGCCGGCTGTTCCTGGCCACCCGCCTGGTCGAGGGTGCGGACCTGGCATCACTGCTGACCCGGTCCGGCCCGCTGGACCCCGCCCGCGCCGTCGACCTGGTCGGCCAGGTCGCCCGGGCGCTGGACGCCGCGCACGCCGCCGGCCTGGTGCACGGTGCTCTCTCGACCGCCGACGTACTGCTGGTCCGGCGCGGCGACGGCGGTGACCCGGCCGGGGCCGCCGCCGGGGAGGACGTCGTCCAGCTGACCGGTCTCGGCGTCGCGCCCCCCGTCGACCCGGGGGAGGCGTCGGCCCCCGACCCGCGTGCCGACGTCCAGGCGCTGGCCGGCGTGCTGTTCGAGCTGCTCACGGGCCGCCCGCCGCTCCCGGCCGCCGAGCCGCCGGCACCCTCGTCGTTGCGCCCCGGCGTTCCTCCCGATCTCGACGGCGTGGTGCTGCGTGGCCTGGCCGCCGACCCCGGCCAGCGGTGGACGTCGGCCGGGGGCATGGCCGCGGCCGCGCGGGCAGTCCTGTCGGTCAGCGGGATCGACGTGCCCCGGCCGGCGGAGCATCCCGCCCCGGCAGGTCCGGCCGGGCCGGCCGGGACCTCGTCGCTGCGAGGACGGCAGGCCACCCGGTCCGCCCCCGCGCTCGGGGTCGCCTCCGGGCTGGCCGCGGTCCTGCTCGCCGCGCGGGCCCGGTGGAGGGCTCGGCGCCGGACCGGTCGCTGAGGTCTCGGACCGGGCGCCACGGGCCGCCTAGGGTGGCGGGATGACCGAGGTCGGCGGTGGGCAGACGACGGCGGCGCCGGGCTGGTACCCCGACCCGGACGGCGCCCCGGGCCTGGTGCGCTGGTGGAGCGGGGTCTCCTGGTCCGACGTCACCACCCCGGCCGGACCCGGCGTCGCCGTCGGCACCGCGTTCGAGCCGGCGCCGCAGCGTCCCGCCGTCCCGACGTCCCAGCCCTGGGCGCCCGCGCCCCCGGCGCGGCGCTCGCGGCGCACTCCGCTGCTCGTCGGCGCCGGCGTCCTCGCCCTGGTGGTCCTCCTCGTGCTGGTGGGGGTGTTCGCCGGCGGGCCCGACCGCGGCGCAGCCGCTCCGCCCATCCCGGTGCCGACCGCCCCCGCCGGGCCGACGTTCGCGCCCGGGACGGTGCGCATCACCGACGCCGACGCCGGCATCTCCTACCCGTTCCTCGGCGACGGCTGGTACGAGTACGACCAGGCCCCGCCGCTGGAGACCGCCACCGTGGCCGGCCAGTACTTCGTCACCCAGGACACGCTGCCCGACTCCCCGGGCGAGTTCATCGCCCAGTGCACCTCGGGGCCGGTGGTCGACGGTTACGGCTGGTCGGGCACGGCGAGCCTGGAGGGCGCGGTGCAGACCATCGCTGACAGCGTCCGCGCCAACTACTACCCCGGGCCCAACGAGCGCACCGTGCGCCGGTCGGAGGCCCTGACCGTGGACGGCGCCCCGGCGTGGGTCTACGAGTTCGACCTGTCCTGGGACATCGAGGGGTACGACGCCAGCGGCGAGCGGGCGGCGCTGCTGCTCGTCGACGTCGGCCGGCCGGCGCCGGCGCTGCTGTACCTGTCGATCCCCAACACCCACGCCGAGCTCTACGGCGTGATCGACCGGGTTCTCGGCGCCGTCGAGGTGCTGTGACATCTGCTGTGACATCGCGATCCTCGCGGATCGCATCGCGGCCAGGTGCCGTCCCCGGCAACGCTGAGCCGCTGCCCACGATCCCGGCGGGAGGCCTCCGGCCCCCGCGCCCGGATCGCATCGCGGCCAGGTGCCGTCCCCGGCATGAGCTCAGCCGTCGGCAGCGGGTCACCCGTCGTCGTGCACCGCGCGGCACGCCTACTGCAGGCGCGGTTAGGGTCCTGAGCGTGACAGCAGCTGCAGCCCTGACCCTGCGGCACCCCGTGGAGCACTTCACGCTCGACAACGGACTGCGGGTGGTCCTCGCCCCGGACCGGAGCGTCCCGGTGGTGGCCGTCAGCGTCTTCTACGACGTCGGCATGCGGTCGGAGCCCCCGGGCCGTACCGGCTTCGCCCACCTCTTCGAGCACATGATGTTCCAGGGCTCGGCGAACGTCCCGAAGATGGAGCACGCCCGGCTGGTCCAGGCCGCCGGTGGCACCTTCAACGGCTCGACCCACCTGGACTACACCAACTACTTCGAGGCGCTGCCGGCCGAGGCGCTGGAGCGGGCACTGTTCCTCGAGGCCGACCGGATGGCCGCGCCGGCGATCACCGAGGAGAACCTCCGCAACCAGATCGACGTGGTGAAGGAGGAGATCCGGGTCAACGTGCTGAACCGGCCCTACGGCGCCTTCCCCTGGCTGCAGCTGCCGCCGATCGCGTTCGAGAGCTTCGCCAACACCCACGACGGCTACGGCTCCTTCGTCGACCTGGAGTCCTCCACGGTCGAGGACGCGACCGACTTCTTCACCCGGTACTACGCCCCGGCCAACGCGGTCCTCTGCATCGGCGGTGACCTCGACGTGGCCGGGACCGAGCGGCTGGTGCGCCGCTGGTTCGACGCCGTGGAAGGCCGACCGGCCCCGCCGGTGCCCCAGACCGGGGAGCCCTCGCCGACCACCGCCCGGCGCGGGGTGGTGGAGGACCGGCTGGCCCCGGCGCCTGCCGTGGCGATCGGCTGGCGGGTGCCCGACCCGGTCGGGGACTTCGACACCTACCTGGGCACCGTGCTGCTGTCCGAGCTGCTCAGCGAGGGCGACGCCTCCCGGCTGGAGCGCCGACTGCTGCACACCGACCGGCTCGCGGTCGGGCAGAGCAGCTACCTGGGCCTGTTCGGCGACCCGTTCGACGTCCGGGACGCCACGCTGCTGGTCACCCAGGTGCACCATCCCGCGGAGGTGCCCGCCGAGCGGGTGCTCGCCGCCGTGCACGAGGAGGTCGACCGGGTGGCCACCGACGGAGTCCCTGCCGACGAGCTGGCCCGCATCCAGGCCCGCACCGAGGCGCAGCTGCTCCACCAGGCCGACTCGGTGCTCGGCCGGACCCTCGGGTTCGCCGCCGCCGAGCTGATCCACGGGCGGGCCGAGCTCGCCGGTGAGCTGGCCGCACGGCTGGCCGCGGTCACCCCCGAACAGGTGCAGACCGCGGCCCGCGGGCTGTCCCCGGACACCGCCGCGGAGCTCGAGCTGCGCGCCACCGGGGCACAGCGATGAGCGCCTCGGTGCTGGACCTCTCGCTGGTGCCGCCGCTGGGCGACCCGAAGCCGCAGCCGGTCCCCGAGGTGCACGAGACGACGCTGCCCGACGGGCTGCGCCTGATCGTCGTCCCCCGGGTCGGGGTGCCGCTGGTGGAGCTGCGGCTGCGGGTGCCCTTCGCGGCCTCGACGCCGCGCACCGCGGCCGCCCACGCCGCCCGGACGTCGGTGCTCACCGGCGCCGTCCTGCTCGGCACCGCCGCGCACGACCAGCTCGAACTCGCCCAGCTGCTGCAGTCGCAGGGCGCGGAGCTGTCGGTCTCGGCCGACCCGGACCGGCTGCTGTTCGCCACCACGATGCTGCCCGGCGGCCTGGGCGCCGTGATGGGCGTGCTGGCCGAGCTGCTGAGCCGGCCCACCTACCCAGCCCCGCAGGTCGAGGCCGAGCGGGAGCGGGTCGTCGAGCGCATCGGCATCGCCCGGTCCCAGCCCGGCGTCGTCGCCCGCACCGCGCTGGCCGCCCGCCGGTACGGCGTGCACCCCTACGCCCAGCAGCTGCCGGCGCCCGAGCTGGTCGGCTCGGTCACCCCCGCCGCGCTGCGCCGGCTGCACCGCGAGCGGGTGCTGCCGGCCGGCAGCACGCTGGTGCTCGTCGGCGACGTCGACCCGGCCACGGCCGCCGACGTCGTCGGCTCGGCGCTGGCCGGCTGGTCGGCCGAAGGCACCGCTGTCACGGCTCCGCCCGTGCCGACCCTGGCACCGGGCCACCTGGAGGTCGTGGACCGTCCGGGCGCCGTGCAGTCCAACCTCCGGCTCGGCGGACCCGCCCCGGCCCGCACCGACCCGGCGCTGCCCGCGGTCCGGCTGGCCAGCATGGTCTTCGGCGGCTACTTCTCCTCCCGGCTGGTGGAGAACATCCGCGAGCGCCGCGGCTACACCTACAGCCCGCGCAGCTCCGTGGAGCATCTGATGGCCGGGTCGTCGTTCGTGGTGGAGGCCGACGTCGCCACCGAGGTGACCGGGCCGGCCTTCCTGGAGACCTGGTACGAGCTGGGCCGGATGGCCGTCACGCCGGTCACCGAGGGCGAGCTGGAGTCCGCGCGCCGCTACCTGCTGGGCTCGCTGGCGCTGGGCACGGCCACCCACTCCGGGCTGGCAAGCACGCTGTCGGCGCTGTTCGGCGCCGGCCTGCCGGCCGAGTGGCTGGCCGAGCACCAGCGTGCCCTGGCCACCGTCACCGTCGACGAGGTCGCCGAGGCCTCCCGGCGCTGGCTGCACCCGGCAGGGCTGACCGCGGTCGTCGTCGGTGACGCCGACACGGTGACCGAGCCGCTGCGCGCCCTCGGACCGGTCGACGTCACCGCCTCGGCCGCCCCGGCGGCGGAGGCGTGAGCGAGAACGGGGCCGGGCCTGCGGGCGGCGGCGTCCCGGCCGGCGGCAGCGG
>JAOPUQ010000196.1 GCA_025963425.1 Modestobacter sp.
GCCCCGCCGGGCACCACCCGGCCGGGGGACCGGGGGACACCGTCCCCGGCCCGGAGGTCCCCTCCGCGAGCGCCGCCCGGCACACTGGGCCGGTGACCGAGATCCTGGAGCCCGGGACCCTGCCCGCGGACGGGTACGGCGAGCCGGCTCCCCTGGGCGACCGACCCGCCCTGGACCTGCTGGTCTGGGACGCCCCGAACATCGACATGACGCTGGCGAACGTGATCGGGGCCCGCCCGACCGCTGCCTCCCGGCCGCGCTTCGACGCGATCGCCGCCTGGTTCGTCGACGGGGCCGGCGAGGCCGAGGTCGAGGCATGCGTCTTCGCCAACGTGCCGCCGCAGCACGCCACCTCGCTGCAGCGCTGGGTGGAGGCGCTGCGCAGCTTCGGCTACGGCGTCTTCGCCCGCCCCAAGACGCAGCCCGACGACGACATCGACCAGTCGATGCTCGACCACATCAGCGTCCGCACGCACAGCCACGACCTGCGCCGCCTGATCGTGTTCTCCGGCGACGGGCGGAACTTCGCCGAGCCGCTGGAGGACCTGGCGAGGTCGGGCACCGAGGTGGTCGTCGTCGCGTTCAGCGAGGTCGCCGGGTACGCGATCAGCTCCGAGCTGATCCGCTTCATCGACATCGAGGACGTTCCCGGCGCCTTCGCGGTGCCGTTGGACCGGGTGCGGCTGGACGCGCTGCCGGCGGACGGCGCCTGGCTGCGGCCGACCAAGAGCCTGCGCGAGGCCGCCAACGTCTTCACCGCCCGCCGGAGCGGCTGAGGGCTCCGCCGGGTCCCTCGCTCAGCGGCGGGCCAGCCGCCGGACGCCGTTCGCGGTGTAGGGCAGCGAGTAGTGGGCGAACACCTCGGGCTCGCGGTCGGCGGTCAGCTCGCCGTCGGTGTCGATCGACGGGGCGTCCTTGACCAGGTCCTTCCCGACGGTGACGCGCAGATGGCCCGGGGCCACGGTGGCGCCGGTCAGCGGCACGAAGGTCAGCTTGTGCCGGCCGATGATGCCGGTGGTCACCGAGGCGAAGAACGGTTCGTCGGTCGTGGTGTCCACGTAGACCGCCTCCAGCGTGCCGATCTTGCTGCCGTCGGGGTCGACGACGGTCGAACCACGCCAGTCACGGATGTTCTCGGCCGGGAACACGGGCACTCCTTAGATGGGGGACAACTGATCTCCCGGTGCCCGGCCGAGTCGCTGGGCAACCCTCGGCCGGGTCTCCCGTCTCCGCCGCGGCGCCGGCGAGGGCCCTGCGGATCGGGCGTCCCCGCAGCTCAGAAAGGAATCGAGTACCCCCTGGGGGTGTTGTCGAGTGTGGATCGACAGCACCAGGAGAGGGAGTCCCGTGAAGGGTGATCGGGTCGAGATCGTCATCGACGCAGGAGGCAGCACACGTACCTACGACATCGTGGCGACCCGGGCCGGCCGGCGGGTGGAGACCACGCACGGCCGCGGGGTCGTCGAGGTCACCGAGGTGACCCGCGGCGGGACGGCGATCCGCACCGCCCGGTTCATGGCCGGCCGGGTGCTGGCCCTCGTGGAGCACCCGGCGCCGCGCCCGGCCGAGGACGACGACGCGCCGGTGCTGCCGCTGCGCGCCTCCGCCTGACCGGCGAGGGGCTCCGGCCGCCGGGCGCCCCGGAGCTCGTGGTCATGGTCGGGCTGCCCGGCGCCGGGAAGTCGACCTGGGTGGGGGCTCAGTTGACCGGCACGCACACCGTGGTGAGCAAGGACCACTGGCCGCGCGCCCGGCACCGGGAGGCCCGGCAGCGCCGGGTCGTCGCCACGTTGCTCGCCGAGGGTGTCAGCGTGGTCGTGGACAACACCAGCCCGTCCGCGGCCGAGCGGGCGCCGCTGGTCGCGCTGGCCCGGGCCGCCGGGGTGCCGGTCCGCGCAGTCTTCCTCGACGTCCCGGTCGAGGTCTGCCGGGCCCGCAACGACGCCCGCCCCGGCTCGGCCAGGGTGCCCCTGGTCGGGCTGTACGCCGCCGCCGGTCGGCTGGAGCCCCCGGACCCCGCCGAGGGGTTCGACCGGGTCGACGTCCTGCGCTGAACGCTCAGCCGGTCAGTCGTTGACCGACGAGCTGCGCGGCCGCGGCACCGTCGCGACCTCCAGGCCGGAGGGCAGCGCGGCCCACACGTGCTTGCGCCCCTCCTCGCCGTACCAGCCGAACTCCAGCGACAGCTGCGCCACCATGGGCAGGCCCATGCCGCCCAGCGCCGGGTCGCGGTCGACGGCCGGCTGGGGTGGCCGGTCGGGTGCCTCGTCGCTGAGCACGATCAGCCAGCCGGCCGCGTTGGCCACGATGACGGCCTGCACGGCGCCGCCGCCGTGCCGCAGCGCGTTGGACGACAGCTCCTCGAAGACCAGCAGCAGGCCCTCCCGGGCGTCCTCGGTGGACCGGGACGCCAGCGAGGGGTGCGCCAGGCGGGCGCGCAGGTCCATCCGCACGCGGGAGGCGTCGTGGACCGTGGGCAGCTCCCACCGCCAGACGTCACCGCGTTCGGAAGGGACCGGCGCCGCTGGCCAGACCAGTCCCGTCACGAGCCCTCCTCGCCGGCGCTCGTCGGCCGCGTTCGCGGTGCTGCCGTGCCGATACGTGAGCCCGCAAGCTCCCTCACAGTGGGCCCCCCTCGCCGGCGGTGTCTCCGCCGGGAACCATGGTGGCGGACGACGCCCCAGCGTGCAGCGTATGGGGGTCCCGCCGCCCCCGTCAGCGGCGCGGCGGACCCGCCGGGCCCTCGGCGACGCCGGGCATCCCCGTCACGTCGGGCCGCTCCAGCAGCCCGGTCGACTCCAGCGGACCGGTGACGATCCGGCTGGTAGCGACCACCCGGACGTCCTTGCCGGCCGCCTCGGGGTGCTGGCTGAGCCGGACCAGCGCCGTCACCCCGGCCGGGCCGAAGAACGTGACCCCGGACAGGTCGAGGGTGAGCAGCCGGTCGGCCGTGCGCAGGGCCCGCAGCAGCGTGTTCTGGAGCAGCGGGTTGGTGGCGGCGTCGAGCGCGCCGGTGACCGCCGCGACGACGTGGCCGGGCTCCGGGCTCTCCGACAGGGTCACCTCGAAGGGTGCCTCGTCGGGCCCGGGTCCGGGCTGACGCCCGGGTCGTGGATGACCTGGTGCGGACCTGACCGTGCTGATGTGCCCTCCCCGAGCCGGCGACCCCGCGCCGTGTCCTCAGCGCCGATGCTGCCTGCTGGCCGGCCCAGCCCCACCTCATGGTGCCTGGTCCCCCCGGAGGGGCGACCGGGCGGAGCGGGCCGAAGCGGTCCACGGCCGGCTCGGTTCGCGCCCCCTGGGACGGGTGTGGCAGCGTGACGCGGCGACGAAACACCCGGCCGGCACGCGCGGCGACCGCCCAGCGACGGCGGGCTCAGCAGACGACGGACACGCTCCCGACGACGGGAGGGTGCGGGAGGAGGCGGCCCCGTGTGGGACTACGTGGTCGATCGCCGCGGGCAGATCGCCTACCAGGCGCTCCAGCACGTCAGCCTGGTGGTGCAGTGCGTCCTGCTGGGCACCGTGATCGCGATGGCCGTGGCGATGGCCGTCTACCGCAGCCCACGGGCCACCGCGCTGGCCAACGGCGTCTCCGCGGTGGGCCTGACGATCCCGGCCTTCGCGCTGCTGGGGATCCTGCTGGCGCCCTTCGGCTTCGGGATCACCCCCGCGGTCATCGCGGTGACCTTCTACGCGGCGCTGCCCGTGCTGCGCAACGCCGTCGTCGGCCTCGCCGGGGTGGACCGGTCACTGGTCGAGTCCGCCCGGGGGATGGGGATGAGCCGGCCGGCGACCCTGCTGCGGGTGGAGATCCCCCTGGCCTGGCCGGTCATCCTCGCCGGCGTCCGCACCTCGACCCAGATGGTCATGGGCATCGCCGCCATCGCCGCCTACGTGCTCGGTCCGGGCCTCGGCGGCTTCATCTTCACGGGCCTGTCCCGGCTCGGCGGCGCCAACGCCCTCAACTCCGCGCTCACCGGGACCATCGCCGTCGTCCTGCTGGCCCTCGTCCTCGACCTGCTGCTGGTCCTCGCCGGTCGCCTCACCACCCCCAGGGGGATCCGTGTCTGACAGCCCGACGACGTCCGTCGGACGGCGGGCCAGCGGCCTGCCCATCCGGCTGGAGGGGGTCACCAAGCGCTACCCCGGGCAGGACCGGCCCGCGGTCGACGCGGTGTCGCTGGAGATCCCGGCCGGGCAGACGGTGATGTTCGTGGGCCCGTCGGGCTGCGGGAAGACGACGCTGCTCAAGATGCTGAACCGGCTCATCGAGCCCACCGGCGGGAAGATCTTCCTGGGCGACGAGGACGTCACCTCCCAGGACCCCGACCGGCTGCGCCGCCGGATCGGCTACGTCATCCAGGCCGGTGGGCTCTTCCCGCACATGACGGTGGCGGCCAACGTCGCGCTGGTGCCCAGGATGCTCGGCTGGGACAAGCGCCGGGTCGCCGACCGCACCGAGGAGCTGCTGGACCTGGTCGGGCTGGACCCGGCCACCTACCGCGACCGCTACCCCCGCGCGCTCTCCGGCGGGCAGCAGCAGCGCGTCGGCGTCGCCCGGGCGCTGGCCGCGGACCCGCCGGTGCTGCTGATGGACGAGCCGTTCGGGGCGGTCGACCCGATCACCCGGGTGCGGCTGCAGGACGAGCTGCTGCGGATCCAGGACGAGCTGGGCAAGACCATCGTCTGCGTCACCCACGACTTCGACGAGGCCGTGAAGCTCGGCGACCGGATCGTCGTGTTCGACGTCGGCGCCCGGGTCGTGCAGTACGACACCCCGGAGGCGATCCTGGCCGACCCGGCCGAGGACTACGTCGCGGACTTCGTCGGCGCCGGTGCCACCCTCAAGCAGCTCACCCTGACCCGGGTCGAGGACGTCGAGCTGCGCCCGGTCACCACGGCCACCGTGGGCGCGGACTCGGCGGCGGTGGTCGCCGCGGCCCGGGCGGCGGGGGACGACTTCGTCGTCGTCCTGGACGGCCGTGGCCGGCCGATCAGCTGGCCGACGGTGGCCGAGCTGAGCCGGACGACGACCGTGCCGGCCACCGTCGACCAGCGGCTTCCGGTCGTCGGGCTGCGCTCCACCCTCAACGACGCGCTGGACACGATGCTGGCCGCCAGCCAGGGCGGTGTGGTCGTCACCGGCCGGCGCGGCGGGCTGAGCGGCGTGCTCACCGTGGAGAGCGTGATGGCGGCGATCCAGCGCACCCGAGCGGCGGTGGGTGGATGACCGCCACCGCGGGCCGCCCGCCCGCCGACGCCGACCCCGCCACGCTCGCCGCCGCGGAGGACGAGCGGGACACCGCCGCGCCGCGCCAGGTCCGCGGTGGCTGGCGCGCCCTCGCGGTGCAGCCGCTGCTGGTGACCCTGGGCGTCGGGGCGTATCTGCTGTGGCGCGCCACCGCCGAGCTGTCCGACACCGAGGCGCGGCAGCTGGGGGCCACCACGCTGTGGGCCGCCATCCGCGAGCACCTGGCCCTCACCCTGGCCGCCGCGGTGCTGGTGCTGCTCATCGCCGTCCCCTTGGGGGTGGGGCTCACCCGCCGGCCGCTGCGCCGGCTGAGCCCGCTGGTCCTCGGCGTGGCCAACACCGGCCAGGCGGCGCCGGCGATCGGCCTCTTCGTGCTGCTGGCGACCTGGCTGGGCTTCGGCTTCTGGACGACGGTGGTCGCGCTCGTGCTCTACGCGGCGTTGCCCGTGCTGCGCAACACCATGGTCGGGATCGAGCAGGTCGACCCCCGGCTGGTCGAGGCCGGCCGGGGCATGGGCATGAGCACGCTCGCCGTCCTGTTCCGGGTGGAACTGCCGCTGGCCGTGCCGGTGATGCTGGCCGGCGTGCGCACCGCCCTGGTGCTGCTGGTCGGCACCGCCACGCTCGCCACCTTCATCAACGGAGGCGGGCTCGGCGTGCTGATCAACACCGGGATCACCCTGTCGCTGAACTCGCTGCTGGTCTCGGGCGCGGTGCTGGTGGCGCTGCTGGCCCTGGCCGTCGACTGGCTGGGCCGCGTCGTCGAGCACGTCGCCCGCCCGAAGGGACTCTGAGGGTGCGCACCGCCAGGTCGCTCGCCGTCGTGCTGCCGGTGGTCGCGGCGCTGCTCGCCGGCTGCGGGCTGCAGAGCGCCAGCACGTTCACCCCGCAGGCCGCGCCCGGCGCCATCCAGTCGATCGCCGGGGTGGACGGCGCGCAGGTCACCGTCGGTTCGAAGAACTTCACCGAACAGCTGATCCTGGGCAAGATCGCGGTGATCGCGCTGCAGGTCGCCGGCTTCTCGGTGGCGGACCGGACCAACATCCCCGGCGCCGCCCCCTCCCGGGCCGGCCAGGTCAGCGGCGAGATCGACATGCAGTGGGAGTACACCGGCACCGGGTGGCTGAACTACCTGGCCATGCCCGAGGGCATCCCCGATCAGCAGGAGCAGTACGAGGCGGTGCGCGACGCCGACGCTGCGAACGGGATCAGCTGGCTGCCGCCCGCGGAGGCCAACAACACCTACGCCTTCGCCGTCCGCAGTGAGGCGCGGGCCGACCTGGGGAACGTGACCAGCCTGTCCGACGTCGCGGCTCTCCCGGTGGATGAGCGCACCTTCTGCGTCGAGTCGGAGTTCGCCACCCGCAGCGACGGGTTCCAGCCGATGCTCGAGGCGTACGGCATCCCGCTGGGCAGCCCGCAGGGGGTGCCGCGGGAGAACGTGCGCGTCCTGGACACCGGCGCGGTCTACACCGCCACCGACGGCGGTGACTGCAACTTCGGCGAGGTCTTCACCACCGACGGGCGGATCGAGTCCCTGGACCTGACCGTGCTCGAGGACGACCGCGGCTACTTCCCGGCCTACAACATCGCCCCGGTGGTGCGCACCGACACCCTCGAGGAGCACCCGGAGATCGCCGATGTCTTCGCCCAGATCACCCCGCTGCTCACCGACGAGGTCATGATCGGGCTCAACGGCCGGGTCGACGTGCAGGGTGAGGAGCCGGCCGACGTCGCCTACGCCTGGATGAAGAGCGTGGGGCTGGTCAGCTGAGGGAGGCGGCCAGCCGCTCCATCCGGGTGACCAGGAACTCCACCGCGGCCGCGCTGTCCACGCCCTCGGCGACCGCGACCGCGGTGGGCGAGGTGGACACGGCGCGCCGGTCCACCAGGGTCTGACCCCGGCCGGCGCCGTGCCCGGTGTCGACCACGACGTCGCGGCGGACGACGTCCAGGGTGCCGGGGACGATGGCCTCGGTCAGCGCCAGTGCGTCGTGCACCACCACGCCGTCGGTGCCGTAGCTGCTCGTGGCGTGGTCGAGGTACTGGGCCAGGACGGCGGCGGCCTGGGCGCCGACCGGCCCGGCGGCGGCGAAGCGGGCGATGCCGGCCTCGGTGAGCACCGTGGGCAGGGTGACGTCCAGGCCCACCATCACCGTGGGCAGCCCGGCGCGGAAGACCACGGCGGCGGCCTCGGGATCGGCCCAGACGTTGAACTCGGCGGCGCCGGTGACGTTGCCGCCGCGGGTCGCCGACCCGCCCATCACCACCAGCCGGCCGATCCGGGCCGCGGCGTCGGGGTACACCGACACCAGCAGCGCGATGTTGGTCAGCGGGCCGATCGCGGCCACCGTGACCGGCTCGGCGCTGCTCTCCAGCAGGTCGGCCAGCGCGGTCACCGCCGGCCGTGGGTCCACGGCGGCCGGTGACGGCGGCAGGACGACCCCGCCGAGCCCGGCGGCCCCGTGCACGTGTCCCGCGCGCTCCGGCTGGGGGTGGACCAGCGAGGACCGCGCACCCACGGCCACCGGCACGTCGCTGCGGCCGGCCAGGTGCAGCACGCGCAGCGCGTTCTCCGTGGTCTGCGCCAGCTCGACGTTGCCGTGCACCGTCGTCACCAGCCGCAGGTCCACCTCCGGGCTGGCCAGTGCCAGCAGCAGGGCGAGGGCGTCGTCGATGCCGGGGTCGGTGTCGATCACGAGCGGGGTCCGGGCCACCCCGCCATCCCACCAGACGGTCCGACACGCCGGCGTGTCGGCGTGGCCGCCGAGGTGACCGACGTGGTTCCGGCGGGCTGACCTGGTGTTTTGCGACAGGGTGTCGACAAGTGACCGGCGGGGGAGGCGGTCACCGGCCGCTGTGGGGGGCCCGCGCAACGGTTCGGTCACGCACCCGCCGGGGGGTGTCCGGAACGGGGGTCGCGGGAGCCGCCGGCGCCTAACTTTCTCCTTGCCCGCGGTCCCTTCCCCGGCCGCGGCAACTCTTCCCAGGAGGGAGCACGACATGGCGATCCACCCCGCACCGCTCGACACCGCTGTCGGCCTCCTGGTGCACCCCGCCCCCCGGCCGGCCCGGACGCGCACTGCCGCGCGGTCCGCCGGCCTGTGGGGCGCCGGCCCGGACGGCGAGCGCCTGGCGTGGGGCCCT
>JAOPUQ010000203.1 GCA_025963425.1 Modestobacter sp.
GAGGGGCACGCCATCCCGGTCGCCCGCGTCCAGGCCATGCACGAGGGCAAGCGGCGGGCCCGCGCCCGGGCGGCGCAGGACGGGCCGCCCGGCGCGCCCGCGTGACCCGCCGGCCGCACGAGAGCAGTGGCGGTCAGCTCAGGCGCTGACCTCCCGGGAGTCCTCGGACCACATGGTGTGGAACGAGCCCTCGGCGTCCACCCGGCGGTAGGTGTGGGAGCCGAACCGGTCGCGCAGCCCCTGGATCAGTGCCGCGGGGGAGCGCGGCGCCCGCAGGCCGTCGTAGTAGGCGAGTGCGCTGGCGAAGCCGGGCGCCGCCACCCCGTGCCGGGCGGCGCCGGCCACGACCTGCCGCCAGCCCTCCTGGCAGTCGGCGACCGCGTTCCGGAAGTAGTCGTTGGTCATCAGCGTCGTCAGGTCCGGCTCGTCGGCGAAGACCTGGCGAACACGGTCGAGGAAGCGGGCCCGGATGATGCAGCCGTCCCGCCAGATGGCGGCCAGGGCCCCGCGGTCGACGTCCCAGCCGTACTGGTCGGCACCGGCCGCGATCTGGTCGAAGCCCTGGGAGTAGGCCACCACCTTCGACGCGTAGAGCGCCTGGCGGACCGACTCGATGAACCCGTCGCGGTCGGCGACCTGCTCGTCCCACTCGCGGCCGGGCCCCGGCAGCACCTCCTGCGCGGCGCGGCGCTGCTCGACGTGACCGGACAGCGCCCGGGCGAAGACCGCCTCGGCGATCCCGCTCACCGGCACGCCCAGGTCCAGCGCCGACTGGACGGTCCACCGGCCGGTGCCCTTCTGCTCGGCCTCGTCGAGGACGACGTCGACGAAGGGGCCGCCGGTCTTCGCGTCGGTGTGGCGCAGCACCTCGGCGGTGATCTGGACCAGGTAGCTCTCCAGGTCACCCTCGTTCCAGCTGGCGAAGACGTCGCCGATCTCGGCCGGCGTCAGCTGGAGGCCCTCCCGCAGCAGCTCGTAGGCCTCGGCGATGAGCTGCATGTCGGCGTACTCGATGCCGTTGTGGACCATCTTCACGAAGTGGCCCGCGCCGTCGGTCCCCACGTGCGTGCAGCAGGGCTGCCCGTCCACGTGCGCGGAGATCTCCTCCAGCAGGGGGCCGATCAGCGCGTAGGACTCGTCGGATCCGCCGGGCATGATGCTCGGTCCGGTGAGGGCGCCCTCCTCACCACCGCTGATGCCGGTGCCGACGAAGTGCAGGCCGCGCGCGGCGAGCGCCTCGGTCCGGCGGACGGTGTCGGTGAACCGGGCGTTGCCGCCGTCCATCAGGACGTCGCCCTCGTCCACCAGTGGTGTCAGCTCGTCGATCACCGCATCGGTCGGTGCCCCGGCCGCGACCATGACGATGATCTTCCGCGGGCGCCGGAGGGCCGCGACGAACTCCTCGGCCGAGCCGGTGGGCACGAAGTCCCCTTCGCCGCCGTGGGCGGCGATGAGGGCGTCGGTCCGCGCCCGCGTGCGGTTGTGGACGACGACCTGGTGGCCGTGCCGGGCCAGGTTGCGGGCCAGGCTCGCACCCATGGTGGCCAGGCCGGTGACGCCGATCTGCTCGCTCATGCTGTCGACCTCCCTGCGGGCGCGTGCGGGGGGCACGCCCCTTCGCAGGGCGCAACACCGGGGCCGGCGCCGCGGCTTCCCGGTTGCCTCAGCCGACGCCGAGGTCGCGGAGCAGCTTGGCGACGTGCCCGGTCGCCTTCACGTTGTAGGAGGCCTTCTCGATGCGGCCCTCGGCGTCGACGATGAAGGTCGAGCGGATCACGCCGATGACCTCCTTGCCGTAGAGCTTCTTCGGCCCGTACGCGCCGTAGGCCTGCAACACCTGCTTGTCGGGGTCGGAGAGCAGGGTGATCCCGAGCGACTCCTGCTCACGGAAGCGGAGCAGCTTCTCGGGGGTGTCCGGTGAGAGCCCGATGATGTCCAGCCCGGCCTGGGCGAGGTCGCCGGCGGAGGCGGTGAAGTCGACGGCCTGGGTGGTGCAGCCCGGGGTCAGCGCCGCCGGGTAGCAGTAGACGATGACCCGGCGGCCCCGGTAGGAGGCCAGGGACACCTCGGTGCCGTCGGCGTCGGGCAGCGTGAACTCCGGAGCAGCGTCACCGGGGCTCAGCCGGACGGGGACGACGTCGGTCTCGGTCATGCCCCGCATCGTGCCGCACCCGGGTGAACGGCCCCAAGCCAGCCGGTGCCGCGGCGGAAGACGGGCGGGTCAGCCGGCCAGGGAACGGGACGCGTCACCCGGCCAGGAACGAGAACCGGACGTACCGGCTCGGGTTGTCCACGTTCGTGTCGACGAAGCAGATCCGCTGCCAGGTACCCAGCGCCAGCCGGCCCTCCAGCACCGGCACCGTGGCGTGCGGCGGCACGAATGCCGGCAGCACGTGGTCCCGGCCGTGCCCACCCGACCCGTGCCGGTGCCGCCACCGGTCGTCGCGGGGGAGCAGCACGTCCAGCTGGGCGAGCAGGTCGTCGTCGCTGCCGGCGCCGGTCTCGATGATCGCGATACCGGCGGTGGCGTGCGGCACGAACACCTGCAGCAACCCGTCACCCGCGCCGTCCACGAACGCCGCGCACTCCTCGGTCAGGTCCACCACGGAGGGGACCCCGCCGGTGCGGACCGTGCGCAGTTCCGATCGCATGGGGGTGAGGGTGGCATGGGGTGTGGACCGCGCGGTCCGGAGGACCGCTGTGGCTCGGCGGTGTGCAGCTCGGAGACCTCCCGCAGGCGGGCCGCGCAGCGGCTCGACGGAGCGGGGGACGGCCCCTGGCCGCGGTGTCGCCCGAAGGGTGACGAACTACGCTGCCGACACGTGACCCGCCCTGACGGCCGTAGCGCCGACCAGCTCCGTCCGGTGACCATCACCCGCAACTGGCTCGACCACGCCGAGGGGTCGGTGCTCGTGGAGTTCGGGCGCACCCGGGTGCTGTGCGCGGCCAGCGTGACCGAGGGCGTGCCGCGCTGGCGTCGTGGCTCGGGCCTGGGCTGGGTCACCGCCGAGTACTCGATGCTGCCGCGGGCCACGCACACCCGCAACGACCGCGAGTCGGTCAAGGGCCGCATCGGTGGACGCACCCACGAGATCAGCCGGCTGATCGGCCGGTCGCTGCGCGCCTCGATCGACCTGACCGCGCTGGGGGAGAACAGCATCGCGCTGGACTGCGACGTCCTGCAGGCCGACGGCGGCACCCGGACGGCGGCGATCACCGGTTCCTACGTCGCCCTCGCCGACGCCGTCTCCTGGCTCGGGGAGCGCGGGAAGCTCGCCAAGGGCACGCCCCTGCCGCAGTCGGTGGCCGCGGTCAGCGTCGGGGTCGTCGACGGCGAGCCGCGGCTGGACCTGGCCTACGAGGAGGACGTGAGGGCCGGCACCGACATGAACGTCGTCTGCACCGGCGACGGCGGGTTCGTCGAGGTGCAGGGCACCGCCGAGGGCGCGGTCTTCGACCGGGCGACCCTCGACCAGCTGCTGGACCTCGCCGTCGCCGGCTGCGCCGAGCTGACCCTCGCCCAGTCCGTGGCGCTGGGCCGGTGAGCACCCGGCTGCTGCTGGCCACCCGCAACGCCGGAAAGCTGGCCGAGCTGCAGCGGCTGCTGGCCACCGCCGTCCCGGGTGTGGAGGTGGTCGGGCTGCGCGACGTCCCGGAGTACCCGGAGGCGCCGGAGACCGGTGCGACGTTCGAGGAGAACGCGCTGCTCAAGGCGCGCGAGGCGGCCCGGTACACCGGGTTGCCGGCGGTGGCCGACGACTCGGGGCTCGCCGTCGACGCCCTCAACGGCATGCCGGGCGTGCTGTCGGCCCGGTGGTCGGGCCGGCACGGGGACGACGCGGCGAACACCGCCCTGCTGCTGGGCCAGCTCGCCGACGTCCCCGACGAGCGGCGCGGTGGGGCCTTCGTCTGTGCGGCAGCGCTGGTGACACCGGACGGCGCCGAGCACGTGCTCGAGCGGCAGTGGCGGGGGACCGTCGTCCGGGAACCGCGCGGGACCAATGGCTTCGGCTACGACCCGGTGTTCCTGCCCGCCGGCCTGGACCGGACCTCCGCCGAGCTGGAGCCGGCCGAGAAGGACGCCCGCAGCCATCGCGGCCAGGCGTTCGCCGCGCTGGTGCCGGTGCTGGCCGAGGTGCTGACGGACTGAGCCGTCGGCGGGCGCCGGTCGGCCCGCCGGTGGATCCGCCGCCACACGCCGGGGCCCGGCCGGGCGTCGTCGGCCGAGGGCGCAGGCCCTGCGATCTCGTGCGGTTCCCTGGGAACGCGATGACGATGCGGACCGCCCGCCGGACGGCAGCGGCCAAGGTGGTGGGTTCGCTGGGTGTCATCAGCGCCGCCGCGGCGGTCGCCGGCCTCGGTGTCTTCGGCACCTTCACCGACAGCACGACGCCCGTCGCCGTGGCCGTCGGGACCGGCGTCGTGTCGGTCGACCTCAGCGCGGCCGACGGTGGCCCCAGCGTGCGCTGGCCTTCGGCAGCGTCGTGCCCGGCACCGCGTCGACCCAGGCGGTCAACCTGGTCAACGACGGCACCTCGACGCTGTCCTCGGTCACGCTCGCGACCGCCGCGACGACCTCCAGCCTCCTGGACACCGACGTCACCCACGGCCTGCAGATGTCCGTGGAGTCCTGCTCGGTGGCCTGGAGCGCGAGCTGGACCTGCGCCGGCGACGTCCGCACCCTGTTGGCCTCCGGGCCGGTCGTGCGCAGCAGCGCGCTGACCGCCCCGCTGAGCCTGACCGCCGGCGCCACCGACCACCTGGCGGTGACCGTCGCGCTGCCCTCCACGGCCGGCGACGCGTTCAAGCAGCAGTCCAGTGACCTGAGCCTGGTCGTCACCGCGACCCAGCGCCCGACGTGCCGCTCAGCCATGATCCGGCCGTGGGCCAGCGAGCAGCAGCTGGATCGTGGCCGCAGCGCTGCGACCAGGGCGGCCAGATCGTAGCGGCCGGGGTCCATCGGGGACGTGACCGCGCGGTTCAGCGCCTGCCACGCGGCCAGGACCTGCGGCCGGTGCACGAAGACCTTCGTGCAGTCGGTCGACGGGCCGGACCGGCACGGACCTGACGGCAGCCGCCTTCCGGATGCCGGGCTGCGCGCCGCGGAGGGGCCCAGAGGCGGCCGTGCCGTGGTATCTCCAGCCGCATGACGAACAACGAGTACGTGATCGGACGCCGAGCCGGCGCGGACGGTCAGCCGGTGGGCGAGCGGCACGCCGTGGTCGCGGTCGCGACGAGGAAGGCCGGCCCGTTCCGGGCGGAGTGCGGCAAGCAGGTCGACATGATCGTGGGGAACTGGCCACCGGAGGGCGGCGAGGAGCACGCCTGCCCCGTGTGCAGCCGGGACACCGGGACGCCGTGGGCCTGAGGAGCTCACCGGTGGGCGCGGCTACGGTCGGCAGGCAGACCGGCCGTGTCCAGCGACCGGCGGACCAGAGAGGTGGGTCGATGGCGAACCTGGAGTCCCTGCGTCGGTTCGGCCTGGTCCTCGAGATGGCCGAGGCGGCCGGCGCGGGGAACTGGGCGGCCTGGGCCACGGTGCTGGGCAGCCTCGACGAGGACACCAGGGCTGACGTGGTCCGTCAGTCGTCCCTGGTCATCGCCATGCTCTGCGAGCGGGAAGCGGCGCGGCGGGGGATCAGCCGGGACCAGTTCATGGCCCAGTTCCGGGCGGAGGCCATGGAGCAGTTGGGCTGAGCGGCGCTGGGGGGCGCCGATCTGGTCACCGCGGGACGTGCGCGCGGCATACTGAGGCCAAGGACCTCCGCGGGCCGCTCCCAGTCGCGGGAGCGGGTGAACACCGGAAAGCAGTACAGGAGGAGAGGGCGATGAGCCTTCCTGTCCAACCCCCTCGGGCAACCGCTCGCTGGGACCCGTTCCGTGAGCTGGACCAGCTCTACGAGCGGATGAACCGCCTCTGGGAAGCGAACGCCCCGGACCAGGCCAAGGCCTGGGTCCCGCTGGGGGACGTCGAGGAGACCGACGACGCCTACAAGATCGACGTCGAGCTGCCGGGCGTCGACCAGGACGACGTCGTCATCGAGGTCAACGGCCGGGAAGTGACCGTGGCGGGCGAGATCAAGGAGAAGGAGCGCACCGGCATCATGCGCCGGCGCACCCGCCGCGTCGGGGAGTTCCAGTACTCGGTGACCTTGCCCGGTGACATCGACCCCGAGAACGTGACCGCACAACTGGACGGCGGCGTGCTGACCGTCACCGTGCCGAAGTCGCAGCGGGCCAAGCCGCGCCGGGTGCCCATCGGCACCACCTGACGCACGCGGCGGTGGAGTGCCAGGGACCGGCCGTCCGAGGCCCTGGCACTGCGCACGCCGGCTCGGTTCCCCGGTCCTCGAGCGGCCGCGCCACGGCCGGCTCGTGTGCTCGCGTGCCACGGACTCCGCCGGAGTCCTGACCCCCGTCCTCGGGGACGTGCGGGAGGGGGGAGTCGAACCCCCACGCCCGAAGGCACCAGATCCTAAGTCTGGCGTGGCTGCCGTTACACCACTCCCGCGTTGCCGCCGAGTCTAGGAGGACGGCCGAGCAGGCCGTCCCGGCGTTGATCTGGCAGTCTGTCGCCGTGCCGCGCAGCCCCGAGCAGATCCAGCAGGAGATCGACGTCGCCCGTGAGTCCCTCGCGGCCACCTTGGACGAGCTGTCGTTCCGGGGGAGCCCGAAGCGGCTCACCGCCCAGGCGAAGGAGGCCGCGCTGGCCTTCCTGCAGAGCCCGCCCGGGATCGCCCTGATCAGCGCCGTCGGCCTGACCATGGCCCTCATGGTCGCGCTCAAGGTCAAGCGCCGCAGGAACCCGCCGCCGCCGCTGCGCGCTGCCCGCCGCCGCTGAGCCGGGAGCGCACACTCGGGGCATGTCCCGGCCCCGCCCCGACCCGGTCGGCCCCGGTCAGGAGTCCGTCTGGGACTACCCGCGGCCGCCCTCGGCGGAGCTGACCGGACGCCGCGTCGAGGTCGTCCTCGGCGGCCGCGTCGTCGCCAGCACCGACCGCGCCGTCCGGGTCTGCGAGACCAGCCACCCGCCGGTGTACTACGTGCCGGCCGAGGACCTCGTCCCCGGCGTGCTCGAGCGGGGCGAGGGCGCCTCGTGGTGCGAGTGGAAGGGGACGGCGACGTACTGGGACGCCGTCGTCGACGGGGAGCGCCACCGGAGCGTCGGCTGGTCCTACGAGCGGCCGACCGCCGGCTATGAGCACCTGCGCGGGGCCATCGCCTTCTACCCGAGCCGGGTGGGGTCGGCGACGGTCGACGGCGAGCCGGTGCGCGCGCAGGCCGGCGACTTCTACGGCGGCTGGATCACCGCCGAGGTGGTGGGCCCCTTCAAGGGCGAGCCGGCCACCCGCGGGTGGTGACCCCTACCCCCTAGGGGTATATTCGCAGGCATGACGGGCTACGCCGGCAACAAGGACCAGGTCCTCGCGCGCCTCAAGCGGGTCGAGGGGCAGGTCCGCGGCATCGCGCGGATGGTCGAGGACGACACGTACTGCATCGACGTCCTCACCCAGGTCTCCGCGGCCACCAAGGCGCTGCAGGCGGTCGCCCTGGGCCTGCTCGACGACCACCTCGGCCACTGCGTGCGCGACGCCGTCGCCAGCAGCGCCGAGGACGACGGGGCCGCCGCCGACGCCAAGATCGCCGAGGCGTCCGCCGCGATCGCGCGGCTCGTCCGATCCTGATCCCCGCACCGCTGCTGAACCGAGGAGCTCCACCCGTGCAGACCCAGACCTACGTCGTCACCGGCATGACCTGCCAGCACTGCGTCGCCTCCGTCACCGAGGAGGTCGGCGAGCTGGACGGCGTCCGCTCGGTCGACGTCGACCTGGACTCCGGCCGCCTGCAGGTGACCGGTCAGGACGTCAGCGTGGAGCAGGTGCAGGCCGCCGTCGCCGAGGCGGGCTACTCGGCCGACCCGGCATGAGCGCCGGGCCGCAGACGTCCGCGGCCGGGGACCCGACCGCCCTGGACGAGGTGCGGCTCGACATCACCGGCATGACCTGCGCCAGCTGCGCGAACCGGATCGAGCGCAAGCTGAACAAGCTCGAGTGCGTGCAGGCCAGCGTCAACTACGCCACCGAAGCTGCCAC
>JAOPUQ010000209.1 GCA_025963425.1 Modestobacter sp.
ACGACTACATGCGGACCAACGTCCCGCACGTCTACGCGATCGGTGACGTCACCGCGAAGCTGATGCTGGCGCACGTGGCCGAGGCCCAGGGGGTCGTCGCTGCCGAGACCATCGCCGGTGCGGAGACTCAGGAGCTCTCATATCCGATGATGCCCCGGGCGACGTTCTGCCAGCCGCAGGTGGCCAGCTTCGGCTACACCGAGGCCCAGGCCCGGGAGCTGGCCGACCAGAACGGCTGGAAGGTGACGGTCGCCAAGTTCCCCTTCACCGCGAACGGCAAGGCACAGGGATTGGGCGACCCGGCCGGATTCGTCAAGCTGATTGCGGACCAGACCTACGGCGAGCTGCTGGGCGGGCACCTGATCGGTCCGGAGGTGACCGAGTTGCTGCCCGAACTGACGCTGGCGCAGAAGTGGGATCTGACCGCCACGGAGCTGGCGCGGAACGTGCACGCCCATCCCACGCTGAGCGAGGCCCTGCAGGAAGCCATCCACGGCCTGACGGGCCACATGATCAACCTGTGATCACGCCGTACGGGCGACCCGGCCAGGGCGGATTCGACCCGGCCGGGCTCTCCGGTTGCGGCGGCAACCTACCGCAGGTCAGGCGCGGTTCGGCCTGCCCGTCAACTTGTCCCGAAGCCGGTCGACCATGCCGACGCCCGGCCCGACCGTCTTGTGGAACAGCTCGCTGTGCGGGGCGGCCGGATGGGGGCGGGTCGGGGCTGCCTTCTTCGCGGCTTCGACCTTCGCGCCCATGTCGACCAGCTGATCGCGGGAGAGCTGAGCGCGCAGCTGGGGGAACTGGTCGCTCTCCTCGTCCGAGACGTGATCTCGCAGCACCTGCTCCAGGCGTCCGAGGGCCTCGATGAACTGCGAGTCCGAGGCGTCGAGGTCCTCGAGCTCCTTCATGACCTCGACGAGCTGCTGGTGCTCCTCGATGTCGTGCTGGACCCTGCTGTCGCCATCGGGCAGGTGGTCACGCATGGCCGGGTAGACGTACATCTCCTCGGCCACCGAGTGCCGCATCAGCTCGGCGATGATGGTGTCGGTCATGTCGCGCCGCTGCGCGGGGTCGGCGCCCGGTATCCGGCTCACCAGATCCAGCACCTCGTGGTGGTCGGTGGTCAGGATGTCGACGACGTCCCGGTCGCCCGTACTCGTGGTCATCTCATCCCCATCCTTCGGCGGGATCGGTGGAGCGCCTCGGTGCTATTCCGTTCGGCTACCCGGACGACGGCCGTCGCATTCGACCCGGCAACGACCAATCTCCGGCTTCCGGTGGACGCCGAGGTCAGCATGACCGTCCGGGTCGGCCGTCACCGCCTCGCCGACACCGGGACAGGGAGCCCGTGGGGACTCCTGCGACACGGGCCGCCGTCCACTTCGTTCTGCAGCCTGCGCATCTCGGTCGTCGCTGGAGATCCACGGTGGCGGTCCGGTGTGTGGCGGGCACACGTTGTCCGAGAGCAACGAGGAGAGGAACGGCGACCTCGACCGGCAGACGCTGGTTCGCTCGGCGTGCTGCCCCGCGGGTCTTGTGACCTCGCCACACCCGGAGGGCCGTCGGGGCGAGGAGGGGCCGCAGTCGCGTGTGTGCGCAGCAAACGGGCTTGTGCCGACCATGCCGATCGTCCGTGGACTGCTGCCGGACGAGGAGCACCTCACCGGCACCTGCCCGCCGGTCTCTCCGCCGGGGACCCCGCGGTCGGATCTGGGCTCCACATCCTGATCTCCGGCGGTACGGAAGCAGGTCAGCCACCCGGGTCTGGGCCAACACCTTCGCCGTGAGCCCACCCGCTGCATCCGTACCGGTCAGGTCGAGTGGCGCCAGCTCCGCCCGTCCCGGGCGATCAGCGAGCCTGCCTCCGGTGGACCCCACGAGGCTGCTTGGTACAGCGGGATGGGCCGCCCGTCGCCGGCCCAGTACTGCATCACCGGGTCGACGATGCGCCAGGACCGGCCGACCTCGTCGGCGCGGATGAACAGAGTGGGATCGCCGATCAGTGCGTCGAGGAGAACCCGCTCGTAGGCGTCGGGGGACTGCTCCTCGAAACTCTCGTAAGAGAAGTCCATGGATGCTGTCTGCACCCGGAACGCGTGCCCGGGCACCTTCGCGCCGAACCGCAGGCTCAGTCCCTCGTCGGGTTGTATGCGCACGATCAGGGCGTCGGGCTCCAGACCCTCCGCCCTGCCGGGGAACAGCGGAAGCTGCGGGGGGCGGTGGAACTCCATGGCGACCTCGGTGAGCCGCACGGGCAGCCGCTTGCCGGTGCGCACGTAGATCGGTACGCCCGTCCAGCGCCAGTTCTGGACCTCCAATCGCATCGCCACGAACGTCTCGGTCGCGCTCAGCGGGTCGACACCGGGCTCGTCCCGGTAGCCGGGCATGAGGTCCTCGCGGGTGCCGCCGCGGGTGTACTGCCCGCGCACCGCGTTCGCCGCGATCTCCGCCTCCTCGTCCAGCGGCCGGATCGCGCGCAGCAGCTTCACCTTCTCATCGCGGATCGCCTCCGGGTGGAACGAAGTGGGCGGCTCCATGAGGAAGAGCGAGAGGACCTGCAGGACGTGGTTCTGGACGATGTCGCGCATCGCGCCGGTGGTCTCGTAGAACCCGCCCCGCTCGCCGACTCCCAGGGTCTCGGCGACGGTGATCTGCACGTTGTCGACCCAGGTCCGGTTCCAGATCGGCTCGAAGATCGAGTTGGCGAACCGCACGGCGAGCAGGTTCTGCACCGTCTCCTTCGCGAGGTAGTGGTCGATCCTGAAGATCTGCTCCTCGACGAATGCCGACGAGAGGTCGGCGTAGAGCTCCCGCGCGCTGGCCTCGTCCCAGCCGAACGGCTTCTCGATGACCGCGCGGATGAAGCTGTCGCCGGCCGGCACGGACAGTCCCGCCTTGCCGAGACTCAGCGCGATCGGGCCGAACAGGCGGGGTGGCGTCGCGAAGTAGTAGACCCGGTTGCCGGCGGTCCCGTTCCGGTGATCGCATTCGGCCAGGACCTCGGCCAGCCGCTGGTAGGTGGCCGGGTCGTCGTAGGCGCCGTTGACGTAGCGGGCTGCCGCCGTCAGGTCCTTCCACCGCGGGTGACCCTCACCGGACACGCTGCGCCGGCAGCGATCGGCGAACTCGTCGTCGGTCATGGGCGTGCGGGCGACGCCGATCAGCGTGACCTCCGGAGGGAGCGCGCCGTAGCCGGCCAGGCGCGCGAGGGCGGGCAGGAGCTTGCGGGCGGTGAGGTCCCCTGAGGCGCCGAAGATCACCAGGACACACGGCGGAGAGCGGCGATCCGCATCGACGTTCATGTGCTGGGAGCATGCCCGGATCGACGAACCACGGACAGGCCCTGACACCGGGACCTTTGTGCCGGCGGCCACGGAACCATCAGTCGTGCCGGCACGAAGGCATGTAGGCGTCACCTCATGGAGCGCCTCGAGCTGGCACCAGCCGCCACGGTGATCCTGGCGCTGGGTCATCTTCGCGCCGCGTCCGAGTCCGGATCCTGGCGGGGGTCACGAGGGGACGGACACTCGTCGATGGCACGAGGTGCCCGTCGCGGGCGCTGGAGATCGCCGGGGGTCGAAGTCAACCAACGCACGTGCCGACACCAGAAACAGGAGAACCGCCAGCGGCCGTAGAGACCGTGGGGGTTCGACTCGGTGTCCGAAAGGCCGAGTTGGTACGTGGCCCAACGCATTCGACTCCAGCGGGACCGAGCGACAGGGCCTCGAAAGGCGAGGTCAGGCGCCCACAACGGGAATTCGGTCAGGTCTCGGTGTCCGAGGGGCGACACGCTACATGCACACACGGCAAACGACGCCTGACAGGCACCGCCGGAATGCATTTGGCCGCCCGCCGAGTGCTTGATTGAAGCGTCACCCCGCGGTGACGCCGCGGTGACGGTTCCCTCCTATTTTCTGCTCCGCATGGGGTGTCAATGTCATCGGCGTTCATTGCCGGCCGTGGCGCATGCTCTTGCCGAAGAACTGGGCGAGCACCAATCAGCGTACTGACGGGAGGCGCGGAGCGGAGATGACCTGGACACAGGACAAACTGAGGGCAGTTGTTCTTGACATCCTCGAGCGGGCAGGTTGGTCCGCGGGGCAGGTCTTCTTCGCCACCTTGCTTGTGGGCGGCACTGCGGTGTCGGTCACGAATCTGCCGTGGAAGTACGCGACGGTGCTGGCAGTCAGTGCTGGAGTCGGGTCGGTCATATTGACGGTGCTGCAGTACCTGGTCAAGATCACCGACCTGGCGTTCTGGCCAGACCTCGGGATCCGACTGGTCAAGACTTTCCTGGCGTCGATCGCCGGGTCCATTGCCACCAGCACTATCTTCGACATCACTACGTTCGATTGGGCGCCTGCTCTCAATGTTGCGGCCGTGGCGACCCTTGCTGCCCTGGCGAAGGGGCTGCTAGCGCGCGGCGGGGGCTCGACGACGCCTCCTCAGAATGTGGGTCGCAGACCAGCAGGCAGCCGTGGAGCGCCCGTAGAACCCCCGCGCCAGAAGGTCAGCGCCCCCAACCCGTCGACATTGCCGAGCGACGTCTATCTCCAAGCCGTCAGGACGTGACGCTCCTCGGGTCCGCGTGCCGCCCTCACCGGCCTGCCTCGTCGGTGTGAGCAAGTAGGCGTGCGACCGATTCCCCCGCGACGATAGAAGGCGTCACGGGCGCATGGCCGGTACTGCTGATCTGCCCGCTGAAGGCAGGCATCGGACGTGCCGACGTCAGAGACAGGAGAACACCATCGGCCGCAGAGACCGTGGGGGTTCAACTGGGTGTCCGAGGGGTGACTTGGTACGTAGCGCAGGTGCGCCGTGGGACGCGCCCCGCCGGTCTGCATCACGGAACCGGGGACTGGAGGGCTTGGAGTACCGCGACACCAAGACCGAGTCCGTTGGCGGCGCACCAGCGAGCGCATCCATCGTGGCGGGCATCGGCGCTCATGTGTCCGCGCCCTGCATCAGCAAGACCGGGAGTTCGACCCTTCTCCAGCGGCGGAGGTCGGCCTCATCAGCGACCATCGCCTCCAGGTCGTGCAGGCGACCGACGGCCTCTGCCGCATCCGCGGCGTCCTGCGCGGCGTCGCCTTCGTCCCCGCCGGCTAGCGCCAGGGCGTTGAGGACCGCCGCGGGGACTCTGGCGACCTCACCGGCGAACAGCCTCGTCGCAGCCGGGATCACGCCTGCCGTGATGAGCGAGCGGTACTGGTCGAGCGAGCCCTGGAACACCTTCCCGCCAGCCGCAGCGATGCTGCGCGACCACCTGGGCTGGGCGGCTGCGTCGTAGGCGTGGCATGCGGGCCCACGAGGTCGTGACCGCGCGGCATATCGCCCCCTCGACCCGCGAGAGGGCCGGTCGACCGGCTGGAGCTGCCGCTGATCGAGGAGAACGTCTCGAACGTGCACGCCCGCGAGGAGCTCCGGCACCCCGGCTACGTCCTCGATCACGGGGCTGTACCAGCTGGCCGGCAGGCGCGCCGGATCGGAGGGGGTGTCTGCACCGCCCGTGTTCCAGATCGGTACACCTGCACCGCACAGCAGCCGCCAGTCTGAACGCCGTTCACTGCCGGGCCGGTACCAGCAGCCGGGCCCTGCCTCCGGACGCCACCGCTGCCGTACGAAGGAGCACCCCATGACGCTCTCCGCCGAGAAGCCGATGTCCGCCACCTCCGCCGAGTCCGAGGCCCTGCGCGAGCTCTACGCCGACTGGACCACGATCATGGCGACGACCCCGGACCTGACGATGCGGCTGATCCGGAGCATCTTCGAGGAATGGCACCAGCCCACGGTCGAGCCGGAGGACGTCACCTACCGGGAGGAGATGATCGGGGGAGTCCCCGGCATCTGGGCGCTGCCGATCGGGGCCGACCGCGCCAAGGTGCTGCTCTACACCCACGGCGGCGGCTTCGCGGTGGGCTCGGCGGCGAGCCACCGCAAGCTGGCCGGGCACGTGGCGAAGGCGCTCGGCGTGACGGCGTTCGTGCTCGACTACCGGCGCGCTCCCGAGCACCCGCACCCGGCCCAGGTCGAGGACGGCGTGGCTGTCTTCACCGCGCTCCTCGGGCGCGGTGTCGCGGCCGAGGACATCGCCACCATCGGTGACTCGGCCGGGGGAAACCTCGCCGTCGCGATCGCGCTCGCCCTGCGGGAGCAGGGCAGCCCGCTGCCGGGAGCGGTGATCACCTTCTCGCCGTGGCTGGACATGGAGAACAAGGGCGAGACCCTGCAGACCAACGTCGCCACCGACGCGCTGGTCACCGCCGAACTGCTCGAGGGGATGATCGCCGGGGTCCTCGGCGGCACCGTGCACCCCGCCACCCCGCTGGCCAATCCGCTCTACGCCGACTTCACCGGCTTCCCGCGGCTCTACATCGACGCCGGCGGTGCCGAGTGCCTGCTGGACAACGCCACCCGGCTGGCCGACCGCGCCCGCGCGGCCGGCGTCGACGTGACACTCTCCGTTGCCGACGGGATGCAGCACGTGTTTCCGTTCCTCGCCGGCCGCGCGCCGGAGGCCGACCAGGAGATCGCGGCCCTCGCCACCTGGTACCGCGGCTGAGCCGCTGCCGACACGGGGGGACACCGCCGGCTCGCCGGCAGTGTTCCCCTGCGGGCCGTGCTGCCCCAGGATGGGACCAGTGCCTCGCCCCGTCGAGGAAGGGAGCCGCCGGTGAGCCCGTTGGCCGTCCCCTGTGCCCCGGAGCCGCCGCCGGACCCCGCGCGTATCCGCCGGGCGCGCGAGGAGCTGCTCACGCAGGGCCTGCTCGCCTCGCCGGTGTCCCGCTCCGGCGTCCGCGACGTCATCGAGCGCAGCTGGCGCCGGTGCGTCGGCGGCGACGTGCCGACCCGGCCGGCAGCCATCGCCTACAGCGGCGCGCCCGTCCTCCAGACGACGCTCCGAGACGCGGCCGCGCCGGTGCTCGACCGGCTCAGCGAGCACCTCACCGACGTGCGGGTCGCGATGTTCGTGAGCAACGACAGCGGCCAGATCATCATGCGCAGGGCCTCCGATCCACGGCAGCGCGCGCTGCTGGACCGGGCGTCGGCCGCCGAGGGCTTCGACTTCTCCGAGCCCTCGATCGGCACCAACGGTCTGGGCACAGTGATCGAGGAGCGCCGTTCGCTCGTCGTGCGCGGCAGCGAGCACTACAACGACCTGCTGGAGCCCTTCACCTGCGCCGGCACGCCGATCTTCGAGCCGTTCACGCGCCGCATCCTGGGGACCTTCTCGCTGGCCTGCAACGCGGCGGACGCCCACCCGCTGATGTACGGCATCGCCACCGACGTCGGCCGCCAGGTCGAGGCCAACCTGACGACGATGCTCGGCGCCCGCGAGCAGGCGCTGATCCGCGCCTACCTCATGGCGAACCGGTCGGACCGGGAACCGGTCATCGTGGTGAACGAGCGCACGGTGTTCGCCAACACCGCCGGGCTGCCGTACCTGACCCCCGAATCCCACGCCCTGCTGTGGGCCCACCTCGGCGAGACCCCGCACAAGTCCGGGCAGGAGCGGACCCGGGTGCCCCTGGCCGCCGGCTGGCAGGAGGCCGTCGTCGAGCCGGTGGACACCGGCCGTGGCCGCGACGCCGCGTACTGCATCCGGCTGCTTCCGGCGTACGGGAGCGCGACGTCCGGCGCCGAGCCCACCGGTCGGCCGTTGCGGCCGGGACCGCCGGTGGTACCCCGGACGCCGCCGCTGCACCCGCTGCCGGAGATCCACCGGCAGCTCTCGACGGCGGCACGGCACCGGGAGTGCCTGGCGATCGACGGCGCGGCCGGGACGGGGAAGCTGCACGCTGCGCGCGCGGTGCTCCGGGACGGCTTCGCGGCACCCGCGCCGCTCGTCCTCGACGTCTCCACGTTCGGCCCCGGGCAGGGACCGGAGTGGTACGCCGCGGCCGTCGCCGCACTCGAGGCCGGGAGCGGGGTGGTCCTGCGCCACCTGCAGGACCTGGCCCCGGCGGATGCGAACCGGGTCAAGGCGGTCGCGGAGGGCGCCTCCGGAGTGGCCGCGGTGCCGCTCGTTCTCACGGTGGAGCTGGCCGGGGCCCCGCAGCACGTCGCAGGTCTGGTGGGCCGGCTCGCCACGACGGTGCAGCTGCCCGATCTGCGGCAGATGGCCGAGCAGATCCCGAGGCTGGTCGCCGGGGTCCTGGCCGACATGGACGGCGCGGCGGCGTCCACCCGGTTCGCCTCCGACGCGCTGCAGGCCCTCATGCGCTCGGCCTGGCCGGGCAACGTGGCCGAGCTGCGCCGGACCGTGGAGGCGCTCGCGCACCGTCTGCCGGGGCGCACCGTGCGGTCGGCCGACCTCCCGGCGCGGTTCCAGCAATCCGCGCCCGGCCGGCGGATGACGATGATGGAGACGGCCGAGCGCGAGGCGATCGTCACCGCCCTGCAGCGGTCAGGGGGCAACCGCAAGGACGCCGCCCTGGCACTGGGGATCGGGCGGACCACCCTCTACCGCAAGATCCAGCAGCACCACATCGACGTGCGGTAGGCGGGGCCCGACCCGCGCCCCGCCTACCGCAGCGGCCGGGTCAGGCCATCGCCGACGTCCGGTCGCGCAGCTCGAAGCCCTGGTAGCCACCGTCGGCCACCTCGGCCAGCTTGCTGCGGTACGCCGAGAGCCCGGCCATGAAGAACATGACCGTGTTCTTCTTCCCGGGGATGTTGGCCCCGAAGATCCACGACTCCGCCTTCGGGAACAGCGTGGAGTCGGCGATCGTCTGGCAGGTCTCCGTCCAGCCGTCCTCGGCCGCGCGCGTCGGCTCGATGGTCGCCTTGCCCTCCTCCTCGGCGTGCCGGATCAGCCCGGCGATCCACTCCACCTGGGTCTCGATGCTGGGCGGCAGGTTGGTGAAGGGCCCGTTGGGCCCGAGGATCATGAAGAAGTTGGGAAACGAGGACGTGGTGATCCCCAGGTAGCTGGTCGGGCCGTCCTTCCAGTGCTGCTGGATC
The DNA here is from genome assembly GCA_025963425.1 of Modestobacter sp. Lineage (GTDB taxonomy): Bacteria > Actinomycetota > Actinomycetes > Mycobacteriales > Geodermatophilaceae > Modestobacter. Next base: position 8,968 of record JAOPUQ010000209.1, read on the forward strand.
GACGTGTCGCCCCGGCCGCGGATGTCCATGCGCATGTAGTTGCCGTCGACGGCGTCGAACCCGGTGGCGAAGACCAGCACGTCGAGGTCGTGCTCCGTGCCGTCCTCGGTGAGCACCCCCTCCGGGGTGATCTCGACGATCGGGTTCTCCTTGATGCTGACCAGGGTGACGTTCTCGCGGTTGTAGATCTCGTAGTAGTCCCTGTTGCACAGCGGCCGCTTGGCGTAGAGGTCCGTCGGCGTCAGCTTGCGCGCCGTCTCGGGGTCCTTGACGGTCTCGGCGATCTTCGAGCGGATGAACGAGGCCGCGGCCTCGTTCGCGGCCGGGTCCACCGCGATGTCGGAGAAGGTGCCGAACATGAAGCGGAAGCCGTTGCCCTTGTCCCAGTTCTCCTGGAACACCCGCTGCCGTTCCTCCTCCGACACGCTCATCGCGGGCACGTCGCTCTCCTGGAACCCGAAGGCGACCACCGAGTTGCGGACCTGGTCCCAGATCCGGTCGTAGTCGCGCTTCACGTCGGTCACGTAGTCGTCGGTGACCGGGCCGTTCCCGGAGGGGACGCTGTACTGGGCCGACCGCTGGAAGACGGTGAGGTGGTCGGCCAGCTTCGCCGCAGCGCAGATGAACTGGGTGCCGGTCGACCCGGTGCCGATGACCCCGACACGCTTGCCCTCGAGCGAGAGGTCCGTGGGCCACGCCCCGGTGTGTACGAGCGGACCGCGGAAGGAGTCCCTGCCCCTGATGTCGGGCATGTTCGTCTTCGACAGGAGTCCCAGCGCCGAGACGACGTAGCGGGCGCGGAAGGTCTCCCCGGTCCCGGTGGTCACCGTCCAGGTGTTGCTGCCCTCGTCGAACACCGCGGCGTCGACCATCGTGTTCAGCTGGATGTCCTTGGCCAGGTCGTAGCGCTCCACGACCGCCTCGAGGTAGGCGAGGATGTCGGGCTGGTCGAGGTAGCGGGTGTTCCAGTCCCACTCCTCGAGCAGCTCCCGGTCGAAGGAGTAGCGGTAGACGAAGCTCTCGGTGTCCGACATCGCCCCCGGGTAGCGGTTCCAGAACCACGTGCCGCCGACGCCGCCGGCGCTGTCGAAAGCTCGGACCCGCAGGCCCAGCTCGTCGCGGAGCTGGTGGAGCATGTAGATGCCGCCGAAGCCGGCACCGATGACGACGGCGTCCAGGTCGGTCGAGGGTGCATCGCTCATTCGAGCTCCTTCGTTCGCTGACGGCCGCCGCGCTGCGCGCAGCCGGGCCGGGGACGGTGGCGACCACTGTCGACCGGGACGCGCCGGGGCGGGTGTTCCGATGTGGAACGCGTCACACCGCCTGTCGGACGAGGTCGGCCGAGGCCGGGATGAGCTTGACGGCGAGGCTGAACACGATCCGCCCTCATCGAGCTCCTCGAGCTGGCACCAGCCGTCACGGCCGAGATCGCACGGGACTGAAGTCAATCAACGGACGTGCCGACACAGGTACGGAAGAACCCCCAGCGGCCGTGGAGACCGTGGGGGTTCAACTCGGTGACCGAGGGGCGACTTGGTACGTGGCCCAACGCATTCGCCTGCGCCGTCGCTGACGCACGGGGTGGACTCGCTCGGTCCGTCCACTGTCCCGTCAGGATTGATCGAGATCGATACCGGCGGGGGGCGGGGGCTCGTTCGATGTCTCGATCCGGGGCGGCGTCTGTGTCTGTTGCCCCGGAGCGCGCCCTGACTCCCGCGTTCGCGCCTCCTTCTCCATCCGCGCCTGTGCGGCTACCGCGTCGGTGACCGCTCGGTCCCGCGCGTCCTCGGCCCGCAGCCGGTCCCGCCGGCTCTCCTCGGCGCGGCGCTCGGCACGCTGGGCGCGCGCCTCTTGCTCCTTCGCGCGTTCCATCCCGAGCTCCGCCCGGGTCGCCGCAGCGCGGGCGCGGCCGTCGGCGGCGGTGGCCTCGAGTCGAGCCTCCGCCGTCGCCTGCTCCGCGCGGCGGACGGTTCGCGCTGCCTGCGCCTGTGCGCGTTCCGCTTCCGTGTGGGCGGCGCGCTCGGCGTTCACCGCCTCGTCCCGCTCCGCTTCCGCGCGGGTTGCCTGCTCCCGTGCCGCCTCCGCCTCGGCGGACGCCTGCTCCCGTGCCGCCGCTGCCCGCACCGAGTTGCTGCGAGCCAACTCGGCGTCGCGCAGGGCGGTCTCCCGCTCTCGTTCGGCGTCCCGTCGCCCGGCCTTGGCTTCGGCCGCTGCCGCCTCCGCTGCGGTCGCGGCGACGCGCGCCCGCGCAGCCTCGGCGTGCGCGGAGTCCGCCTCCGCGCGGGCGGTCGCGGCCTCCGCGCGGGCGGTGGCGGCGCCGGTCTCAGCCGAGGTCGCCGCCTCGAGAGCTTCACGCGTCGTTCTTTCTGCCACTGCGCGCAACCGGTCGGCGGCGGCCGCTCGCTGCTCGGCCTCGGCGATGTCGCGTCCTGCATCGGTGCGGATCGCCGCCTTCTCGACCTCGTTCATCTCCGCGTCGGTGGCCAGGCTCAGGGCCGTCGTGGCGCTGCGCACCTGTTCCTCGATCATCACCAACGTCTCCCGGAGCCGGTCGGTGATCGCCGCGAGCGTCTCCGTGGCACGCGTCGTCGGCGTCCTGGTCGAGCTCTCCACCGCGGCGACGGCAGTGTGCTTCGCGGCCTCCGCTCGGCGGGCGGCGAAGGCGGTCGTGCGGTTGTGGTCAGGGCGCGGGCAGTAGGAAGACCGCCCACCAGTCGGCGGGGGCGGGGCCACAGGTCGGTCACAGCCCGGAAAGGCGCAGGGGACCGTGTCCGCAGGCATACCGGCATTCTGCGCGCGTTCGTTCGTCAAAGCCACGAACGAACGTGTGGTCCGGTCACGTGCGATTCGCAAGCAGCCGATCTCCACCCCGCCGATTTCGCACTCCATAATGTTCTTTTATGGAGTTCGAAGTACGGGCCGTCGGGACCTCCTCCGCAGCCCGGGTGGCCGCCGATGCCAACCCGGCCGAGGGCGGCCTGGTGCTTCCTGGCGATCTGGAGTCGGTCGGCCGCTACCTCACCGCCGCGAAGGCCGAGTCGACGAGGAAGGCCTACGCCGCGGACTTCCGCGCCTGGTCGACATGGGCGCAGCAGCGGGGCTTCATCCCGCTGCCCGCGGCCGACACGGCCGTCGCGGCGTACCTCGCCACGCTGAGCGACGCCGGGGCGAGCCCACGCACCATCGCCCGGCGACTGTCCGGCATCGGGGACGCCCACCGGGAAGCCGGGCACCTCAGCCCGTCGGAGCACCCGGGCACGCGGGAGGTCCTCAAGGGCATCCGGCGGGCAGCTGCCCGCGACAACCGCCGCCCGAGAAAGGCCCGCGCCCTCGACACCCCGACGATCCGTGCGCTCGTCGAGGATCTGCCCGCGGGAGTCGCCGGACTGCGCGATCGAGCCCTCATCCTCACCTCGTTCGCCCTCGCGCTCAGGGCCTCGGACGCGTGCTGGCTGGACGTGACGGACCTGGCCCCGGCCGGGCACGGCGGCC
>JAOPUQ010000441.1 GCA_025963425.1 Modestobacter sp.
TGTTCCCGCCGTACACCCATGAACAGGCGCGGCATCACCGGGAAGTGGAAGGCCATCTGGCACTCGTCGCCGTCCTCGCCGAAGTACTCGACGACGTCGCCGGGCCACTGGTTGGCCTCGCACAGCATGACCCGGTCGGGGAACTCGGAGTCGACCACCTTGCGCACCCTCTTGAGGAAGGCGTGCGTCTTCGGGAGGTTCTCGCAGTTGGTCCCCTCCTCCTCGAACAGGTAAGGGACGGCGTCGAGCCGGAAGCCGTCGATGCCCAGGTCGAGCCAGAAGCGCAGGGCATCGATGATCGCCTCCTGCACCACCGAGTTCTCGAAGTTGAGGTCGGGCTGGTGGCTGAAGAAGCGGTGCCAGAAGTACTGCTTGCGGACCGGGTCGAAGGTCCAGTTCGAGCTCTCGGTGTCGACGAAGATGATCCGGGCGTCGGCGTAGCCGGTGTCGTCGTCGGCCCACACGTAGAAGTCGCCGTAGGGGCCCTCGGGGTCGCTGCGGCTGGCCTGGAACCAGGGGTGCTGGTCCGAGGTGTGGTTCATGACGAAGTCGATGATGATCCGCATACCGCGGGAGTGGGTCTCGGCGACGAGGTCCTTGAAGTCCTCGATGTCACCGAACTCCGGCAGCACCGCGGTGTAGTCGCTGACGTCGTAGCCACCGTCGCGCAGCGGGGAGGCGAAGAACGGCGGCAGCCAGAGGCAGTCGACGCCGAGCCACTGCAGGTAGTCCAGCTTGCTGATCATGCCGCGCAGGTCGCCGATGCCGTCGGCGTTGCTGTCGGCGAAGCCGCGCACCAGCACCTCGTAGAAGACGGCGCGCTTGTACCACTCGGGGTCGGAGCCGGGGGAGGGCAGCGCGGACTGCTCGGTCGCGCCGGGGGTCGACTGGTCGGGGACGGGGAGGCTCATGGGGAGGGGGTGTCCTCGATCTCGGGTGTGCTGGTCGGTGCGGGGCCGGTCAGGCCTGGGAGATGGGCCCCGGCGGCAGGGCGCGGTGCACGGTGAACACGTGCGCCGGCTCGCGGTGGGGGTCGAGCTCGACGTAGTTGAACTCGCCCCAGTCGTAGGTCGCGCCGCTGATCTCGTCGGTCACGGCGAACCGGTCCGACCAGTCCAGCCCGAGGGCCGGCAGGTCCAGCGACGTCGTGCCGATCTGGGTGGAGTTGCTGTTCAACGAGACCACGACCAGCACTGCGTCCTGGGACCCGGGGTCGGTCTTGGAGAAGCAGAGCAGCTCGGGGTTGTCGACGGGGTGGAAGCGCAGCGTGCGCAGCTGCTGCAGTGCCGGGTGGGCGCGGCGGATCTCGTTGAGCCTGCGCAGATAGGGGATCAGGCTGCGCCCGTTGTGCTCGGCGGCGGCCCAGTCGCGGGGGCGCAGCTGGAACTTCTCGGTGTCCAGGTACTCCTCGCTGCCCGGGCGCACGGCGACGTGCTCGAACACCTCGAAGCCGGAGTAGACGCCCCAGGTCGGGCTCATCATCGAGGCCAGCACCGCCCGGATCTTGAACATCGGCGGGCCGCCGACCTGCAACGACTCGTGCAGGATGTCCGGGGTGTTCACGAAGAAGTTCGGCCGCATGTAGTGCGAGCTGTCGACCAGCTGGCGGCCGTACTCCTCGAGCTCGGTCCGCTCGGTCCGCCAGGTGAAGTACGTGTAGCTCTGGGTGAAGCCCAGTCGCGCCAGCTGGTGCATCATCGCCGGCCGGGTGAACGCCTCGGCGAGGAACAGCACGTCCGGGTCGGTCTTCTTGACCTCCCAGATCAGCCAGTGCCAGAAGTTCAGCGGCTTGGTGTGCGGGTTGTCCACGCGGAAGATGCGGACGCCGGCGTCCATCCAGTGCCGCACGATCCGCAGGACCTCGGCGTAGAGGCCCTCGGGGTCGTTGTCGAAGTTGAGCGGGTAGATGTCCTGGTACTTCTTCGGCGGGTTCTCCGCGTAGGCGATGGTGCCGTCGGGCTTGGTGGTGAACCACTCCGGGTGCGAGGTCACCCAGGGGTGGTCCGGGGCGGCCTGCAGGGCGAGGTCGAGCGCGACCTCCATGCCCAGCTCCCGGGTGCGGTCGACGAAGGCGCGGAAGTCCTCCAGCGTGCCCAGTTGCGGGTGGACGGCGTCGTGCCCGCCCTCCTCACTGCCGATGGCCCAGGGCGAGCCGACGTCGTCGGGGTGGGCCACCAGGGTGTTGTTCCTGCCCTTGCGGTTGACCTTCCCGATCGGGTGGATCGGCGGCAGGTACACCACGTCGAAGGCCATGTCTGCGATGGCCGGCAGCCGCTCGGCGGCCTGGGCGAAGGTGCCGTGCGTGGGCTGGCCGCCGACGACCGGGCCCTCGGAGCGGGGAAAGAACTCGTACCAGGAGCCGTACAGGGCGCGCGGCCGGTCGACCCACAGCTCGTAGCGCGGTGAGCGGGTGACCATGCGACGGACCGGGTGGGCATGCAGCACCTGCTGCAGCGCCGGGGACAGTGCCGGGGTCAGGCGCGCGGTGAGCTCCAGGGAATCGTCGCGCAGCGCCGCGGCGGCGGCGGTGAGGGCCGCCCGGTGCTCGCGGGGTGCGGCCTCGGCCACCTCCTCGAGCAGCCGGGCGCCGGACTCCAGGTCGTTGGCCAGCTCGTCAGCGCCCTGACCGGCCTCGGCCTTGACCTCGACGTCGTGGTGCCAGGTGCGCAGCGGGTCGTCCCAGGCCTCGACCTCGAAGGTCCACAGGCCCTCCCGGTCGGGGACGACGGTCGCCGCCCACCGGTCGGGCTCGGGGCCGAACTCGACCATCCGTGCCAGCGGCGGCCGGGCAACCCGCCGGCCCGGTTCGGCGGGCGGGGTGAGCACCACGTTGGCGCCCACGGCGTCGTGGCCCTCGCGGAAGACGGTGGCGGTGATCGGGACGTGCTCACCGACCACGGCGCGGGTCGAGAACGACCCGCAGGAGACGACAGGGGCGACATCGGTGATGCCGAGGCGGAGGTCAGCGCGGCCATTCATCGCCGGTCACGCTAGCGATCTCCAGCCCCGCGGGCACCTCGGCGGTCTCTGCCCCTCCTCTCCGGGGGGAGGCCGGCGGCCCGGTGCGCTGCGGCGCGTGGTGCGGGGGGTGCCGGCGGACGTGTCCCGGATCTCTTCCCGGACCGGCGTGAGCACCGCCGGCGGCTAGGGTCGGATCCGTGCAAGCCCTCCGCCGACTGACCGTCCGTGCGTCCCTCCCCGAGGCGTTGCTGCCGCTGTCCCAGCTCGTGATGAACCTGCGGTGGTCATGGCACCCGGAGACCCGTGACCTGTTCGAGGCACTGGACCCGGAGCTCTGGGAGACCTGCGGTGGTGACCCCGTGAAGGTCCTCGGCGAGGTGTCCGCCGAACGGCTGGCTGCGCTGGCCAAGGACCGGCGATTCCTGCGTCGTCTGCAGGACGTCACCGACGACCTGCAGGACTACCTGGACGCGCCGCACTGGTACCAGTCCCTGGGCCCGGACGCCCCCGGCTCCATCGCCTACTTCTCCGCCGAGTTCGGCATCACCGAGGTGCTGCCGCAGTACTCCGGTGGCCTGGGCATCCTGGCCGGCGACCACCTCAAGGCCGCCTCCGACCTCGGCGTCCCGCTGATCGGCGTCGGGCTGCTCTACCGGGCCGGCTACTTCTCCCAGGGCCTGTCGGCCGACGGCTGGCAGCTGGAGCACTACCCGGCGCTGGACCCGCACGGCCTGCCGGTGAAGCTGCTGCGCGACGGCGACGGCAGCGCCGTGGTCATCACCGTGCCGCTCCCCGAGGGGCGCACGCTGTCCGCGCACGTCTGGCGGGCCCAGGTGGGCCGGGTGTCCCTGCTGCTGCTCGACAGCGACATCGAGGAGAACGCCCCGGCCGAGCGCGGGGTCACCGACCGGCTCTACGGCGGCGGGGAGGACCACCGGCTCCGCCAGGAGATGCTGCTGGGCATCGGCGGGGTGCGGGCGCTGCGCGCGTACTGCTCGCTGACCGGGACGCCCCAGCCCGAGGTCTTCCACGCCAACGAGGGCCACGCCGGCTTCCAGGGGGTCGAGCGGATCCGGGAGCTGACCGAGTCACACGGGTTGTCCTTCAGCGAGGCGCTCCAGGCGGTGCGCGGCGGCACCGTCTTCACCACCCACACGCCGGTGCCGGCCGGCATCGACCGCTTTCCCAAGGCGCTGATCGAGCGCTACTTCACCGGCTTCGGCGTCCCGGTCGACCAGCTGCTCCCGCTGGGCAGCGAGGGGGACCCGAGCAAGTTCAACATGGCGCACATGGGCCTGCGGCTGGGTCAGCGGGCCAACGGGGTGAGCCGGCTGCACGGCGAGGTCAGCCGCGGCATGTTCGGTGACCTGTGGCCCGGGTTCGACCCCGACGACGTGCCGATCGGCTCCATCACCAACGGCGTGCACGCCCCGACCTGGACCGCCCGTGAGCTCGTCGAGCTGGGCACCCAGTCCAGCAGCCAGGGCGACCCGGTCGACGTCGTCGGCGATGCGTTCTTCGACGGCGTGGACCGGATCGATGCCGGCGAGCTGTGGAGCACCCGCCGGCTGCTGCGCGGCAGGCTGGTGGAGGAGGTCCGCCGCCGCGTGCGGGAGACCGCGCTGTCCCGTGGGGCCGCGGGGGCCGAGCTCGACTGGACCGACACCGCCTTCGACCCCGACGTGCTCACCATCGGCTTCGCCCGCCGGGTGCCCTCCTACAAGCGGCTCACCCTCATGCTGCGCGACCCCGCGCGGCTCAAGGCGTTGCTGCTGGACCCCGAGCGGCCGATCCAGCTGGTCATCGCCGGCAAGAGCCACCCGGCCGACGACGGCGGCAAGCAGCTGATCCAGCAGATGGTGAAGTTCGCCGACGACCCGGAGATCCGCCACCGGATCGCCTTCCTGCCCGGCTACGACATCGGCATGGCCCGGTACCTGTACTGGGGCTGCGACGTGTGGCTGAACAACCCGCTGCGCCCGCTGGAGGCCTGCGGCACCTCGGGCATGAAGTCCGCGCTCAACGGCGGCCTGAACCTCTCCATCCGCGACGGCTGGTGGGACGAGTGGTTCGACGGCCAGAACGGCTGGGCGATCCCGACCGCCGACGGCGTGGCGGACCACGACCGGCGGGACGAGGTCGAGGCGCAGGCGATCTACGACCTGCTGGACAAGCAGGTGCTGCCGCGCTTCTACGAGACCGACCGCGACGGCATCCCGACGCGGTGGGTGGAGATGGTGCGGCACACCTTGCGGGTCACCGGCCCCAAGGTGCTGGCCACCCGGATGGTGCGCGACTACGTGCAGCAGCTGTACGTGCCGGCGGCGGGCTCGGCCCGGTCGCTGGCCGAGGACGGGTTCGGCACCGCCCGTCGAGAGGCCGCCTGGCGGACGCACCTGCTGGAGGCCTGGCCCGGCGTGCGGGTCGCGCACGTCGAGGCCACCGGGGTGGGCGACACCCCGGAGATCGGCTCGACGATCGACCTGCGCGCCGAGGTGGAGCTGCCCGGTCTGACGCCGGGCGACGTCCTGGTCCAGGCGGCGTTCGGCCGGGTCGACGACGCCGACGGTCTGCACGACGTGACCACGGTGCCGATGCGGCACGAGAACACCGAGGGCTCACGGCAGTGGTTCACCGCCACGGTGCCCCTCCAGCGGACCGGCCCGTTCGGCTACACGGTCCGGGTGCTCCCACACTCCGAACAGCTGGCCGACCCCGCTGAGCTGGGCGTCGTCGTCAACGCCTGACGTCGCACCCGGCAGCCGTCGGCCCTTCCGGTGGGCCGGCGGCTGCTGCGACTCCTGCGACCGATGGTGACCGGTGGTGCACGGGGTGCGGGAACGATGCCGCGATCCGGCGTGCCACGGTCAGGGCAGCCGCAGGAACCGGCCGGGCACAACTAGGCTGGCCGGTATGCCCGACCGCTGTGAGGTGCTCCCCGGAGACTCTGTCGTCGCCCGACATGGCGGCGGCCTGCTGTGGGTGGACGCCCCCGGTTCGCCGGCGCTGGTGGCCGCCCTGCACTCCTGCCTCGGTGTGGCCGGCCCCGGCTCCGAGCGCGTGCTCGCCGCCGTCGCCGGCCAGGTCTCCCGGCTCTCCGAGGGCCCCGCGTCCTTCGCGCTGGTGCTCGCCGACACCGCCGGCGGCTCCGGCTCCGGCGTCGCGCTGTGGTCCGGCAAGGGCCAGCCCGCCGTCGACGGCGTCCCGGTGTCCGGTTCGTCGGTGGACGGGTGCACGCTGGCCAGTGGCTTCGCCCTCGGCCAGACCCTCTACGTCGGCCCCGGTCAGCCGGCCGCCTCGATGCCCCCGGGCGTCGCCTTCGACCTGACCGAGGGGACCGTCCCCGGCGCCGGTGCGCTGCTGCAGCTGGCCGCCGCCGTCTCCTCCGGCGTGGCCGTCCCGCCGGCCACCTCCCTGCCGCCGGCCGAGTCCTTCACCGCCGGCTCCGACGCCGGCTTCGGTGCCCCGAGCCGCGCCCCGGCCTCCCAGCCGATGGGGCAGGTCGGGGAGTCCACCGCGTTCTGGCGCCCGGAGCCCACCGCGAGCCCAGTCCTGCGCTTCGACGACGGCATGGTCGTCACCGTCGACGAGGACCTCGTCCTGGGCCGCCGTCCCGATGGGCACGAGCTGGTCACCAGCGGCAACGCCCGTCCGGTGCCGATCGCCGATACCCAGAACGTGCTGTCCTCGGCGCACGCGGCGATCCAGCGGGCCGGGCGCGAGGTCTCGCTGACCGACCTCGGTTCGCTCAACGGCACCCACGTCGCCGGCCCGGAGGCCACCGAGTGGACCCAGCTGGAACCCGGCGTCTCGCACCCGCTGGCCGACGGCGACCGGCTGCTGCTGGGCTGGACCGTCATCACGTTCGAGCAGCCCGCCGAGTGACCCTGGGGCTCCAGCGCGGACACGCCCCGATGCCGGAGCCCGGAACGGGCCGCCCGGCCCGGGGCTTGTCCGACTAGAGCC
>JAOPUQ010000254.1 GCA_025963425.1 Modestobacter sp.
CGTTCGAGGTCGCGGCCCGGCTGTGCTGCGCGGGCCACGAGCCGGTGCCGATCTCGGTGCTGTCGGGCGGCCAGCTGGCCGAGCGGGACCTGGCACCCCTGCTGGAGACGGTGCGGGCCGACGCCGAGGAGCTCCGCCGCGCGCTGCTCGGCTGAGAGCCGCGGGTCCCGCAGCCCTCAGGGCAGCATGGTCGGGCCGGCGAGCACCAACAGGTCCGCCCCGTGGGGGCACAGGTCGCGCCCCCAGCCCGTCGAGCCGGAGCACGTGCTTGCGGTAGCGGCGGCCGTCGGCCAAGGGGCGCAGCAGCAGCCGCTCCGGCGCGTTGGGATCGACCACCGGTCGCAGCTCCAGGACGACGGCCCAGCCGCGGAGCACCGGGCCGCGCAGCCCGAGGTGCACCCGCGGCCCGGACACCGCGACGCCCTCGACGTCCAGGCGGTTGTCCTTGCCGGGGATGGGCAGGAACGGCGCGAGGTGCTCGTCGTCGGCCAGCAGCTGTCGCAGGTCGGGCCCGTGCGTACCGAACACCGTGGCCAGGTGCGGCGTGCCGTCCAGCACGACCTGGGCACCAGCGTGGGCAGGCCGTCGACCTCGGCGACCGGGATGCGGACGAGCACCTGCCGGTTGGCCTGGCCGGTGACCCGGGACAGCCGGCGCAGCGCCTTCTCGCCGTCCTGCCGGGCCTTGATCTGGCGGCGGCGCAGGCTGTGCGAGCCGACCGCCCACAGGAAGGCGCCGTCCCGGGCCAGGCCCCCGATGTCGGCCTCCTCGTCGGCGTCGGCACCCGGCAGCCGACCTGGCTGCCGTACGCGCGGGGTTCGGCCGGGTCGTCGGCGCGCAGCCGCTCGATCGTCGCGCTCTCGTCGCCGGCGACCCAGCGCACCGGTCCGTCGCTGCGGACCGCCGAGAGGTTGGTGTGGGTGCCGGCCTCCCGCGCCCCGTGCCCGAGGTGCAGCCGCACCGTGCGCTCCACGCTCACGAGCCCGGCGTGGCACGGTCCGGGCACAGGGGAGGCCGGTGGCCCGGGCCGGTCAGTCGCCGACGGTGGGCAGGTAGCCCGGCTCCCGGCGGGCGTCGGTCGCCGCCTCGAACGCCGCCGCCAGGTCCAGCACGTCGGCGTCGTCCCACCGGGTGCCGAAGAACGACAGCCCGATCGGCAGCGACTCCTGCGGTCCGGCGAACCCGGCCGGCACCGTGATGTCCGGGTAGCCGGCGACCGCGGCCGGTCCGGAGGTGCTGTAGGTGAACTCGTCGGCCAGACCGTCCAGGTTCTGGTACCTCGTCACCCACGCCGGGGTGTTGGTGAGGCCGACGATGGCGTCCAGGTCGTCGTCGGTACCGGGTCCCTGGGCCAGTGCCTCGTCGATCGAGGCCCGGGCCAGCCGGCGGATCTCGTCGCGGGTGGCCCGCACCGCCGGGTCGTCGGCCGGCACGGCCGCGGCCTGGGCCTCCGCGAAGAGCTCCTGGCCGAAGTAGGCCAGCTCGACCGGGTCCTGCTCGTCGAAGGCGATCAACCCGGCCAGGTCGGCCGGGTGGTCACCGGGGGTGGCCGCCAGGTAGGCGTTCAGGTCCCGCTTGAACTCCGCCAGCAGCGCGGGGGTCTCCCCGGCGCCGATCTCGTCCTGGTAGGCGAGCTGCACCGGCACGACCGTCCCGCCGGCCGCCTCGATCTCCTTCTGGGCGCTGGTGAACACGCCCTCGGTGACGTCGTCGACGGCTTCGGCCTGCTCCGGGGTCAGCGTCCAGACGCCGACCCGCGCGCCGGACAGGGCGTCCAGGTCCAGGGCGGAGAAGTCGGTCGCCAGGTCGGCGGGGATCTCCCGGGTCGCGGTGTCCGCCTCGTCGACCCCGGAGATGACCTCCAGCACCAGGGCGGCGTCGATGGCGTGCCGCCCCATCGGGCCGGCGGTGTCCTGCTCGGCGGAGAGCGGCACGATCCCGGTGCGGCTGACCAGGCCGAGGGTGGGCTTGATCCCGACGACGCCGGTCTGGCCGGCCGGGCAGACGATCGACCCGTCGGTCTCGGTGCCGATCGACACCTGGGCCAGCGAGGCGGCCACGCCGGCGGCCGAGCCGCTGGAGGAGCCGCAGGGGTTGCGGTCCAGGACGTAGGGGTTCGCCGTCTGGCCGCCGACCCCGCTCCAGCCACTGGTGGACGCCGTCCCCCGGAAGTTCGCCCACTCGGAGAGGTTGGCCTTGCCGATCACGATCGCGCCGGCCTCGCGCAGCCGCTGGGTGATCGTCGCGTCGTCCGGCCGGCTGTCGAGCAGGGCGCGCGAGCCGGCCGTGGTCGGCAGCTGCGCGGTGTCCACGTTGTCCTTCAGCAGCACCGGGATGCCCTCCAGCGGGCCGCGGGCGCCGTGCCGCGTGCGCTGCCGGTCACTCGCCGCGGCCTCGGCCAGGGCGTCGGGGTTCACGCTGAGCACCGCGCCGAGCTCGTCGTCCACCGCGGATATCCGCCCCAGGTAGGCGGTCATCACGGCCACCGCGGACAGCGATCCGTCGTCCATCCGCTGCTGCAGCTCCGGGATGGTCAGCGCGTCGAGGTCCAGGTCGCGCAACGGCAGCGTGCCCGAGCCCGCGGCGGCGGCCGGGCCGGGCAGGCCCCCGCTGTCCGGCCCGGCGGCG
>JAOPUQ010000337.1 GCA_025963425.1 Modestobacter sp.
GGCGCGGGCCAGTGCGCGGGCGGTCAAGGTCCGGTCGCCGATTTCGGCGGCGGCGACCTCATCGGCCCAGCGCTCCACCGCGACCCGCACGGCCCGGGCCGCCGGGCGCAGCAACGGGTTAGCCGCGGCCGCCAGCTCGGCGGCCTGCACCCACAGGGCGTGCCGGTACCGCAGGTGCGCGGCCTCGTGGGCCAGCAGCACCCGCCGCTCGTCGACCGGCAGCGCCCGCAGCATCGCCGTGGAGACGACGACCCGCCCGCCGATCCCGGGCAGCGCGTAGGCGTCGGGCTCGTCGTCGTCGACGACCACCAGGCCGGCGACCGAGGGGCCCAGGCGCCGGCACGCGACGGCGGCGGCCACCAGGTCCCGGCCACCGAGCGCGGCCCGACGCAGCGTCGCTACCAGCAGCCCGCAGACGGTGACCGCGGCCAGGGCGCCCACGGCGACCGGAACCGGCAGCCCGGAGCCGACCACCTGCGCCGACCAGTGCCCGAGCGCGGCCAGCAGCGGAACCTGGGCCAGCACCAGCAGCGCGGCGACGGAGAGGACGAAGCCGGTGGACAGCGCCGTGACCAGCATGGCCGCCGTGAGCAGCCGCACCGCCGTCGCTGGCGGCAGCAGGCGGCCGACCCGCGAAGCGGAGATCCCGAGCAGGACGCCGGCCCCCAACGGCAGGTACATCGCCACGGTCACGACCGCTCTTCCCCACCCGGCCGACGGCCCTCGGTGAGCAACTCGGTCAGCAGCCGCTCGTCCTCGGGGTTCAGATCGGCGACGAAGCGGGCCAGCACCCCGGCCCGGTCCTCGCCGGAGTCCAGCAGCCGCGACATCCGCCGTGCCGTGACCGACGCCCCCATCGCGGCCGGGTCGGCCGGCAGCGAGTAGGCGAACGCCCGCCCCGCCGGCTCCCGCGTCAGGGCGCCCTTCGCGTGCAGCCGACTGAGCGCGGTCATCACCGTGGTGTAGGCGAGGCCGTCACCGAGCTCGGCGAGAACCTCGGCCACCGTCAACGGCCGCCCGGACGCGGCCAGGCAGCCGAGCACCTCCTGCTCGAGCGCACCGCGCCGACGACCACCGGCTGCCATTCCGCCTCCTCGCCCGACCGAGCCACTGCCACCCCGAGCAGGACCTACTACCACGGGTTGTAGTGAAAGCGTCCCACGCCGCGACGCCGTCCGTGGATGAGCTGCACGGACGTCGCAGGCCGCGCCGCACAGATGGTCAGGAACGACAGCCCGTTCAGGCCGAGCTCACCGCCACCCTCGCCGGCTCAGCACCCTCGAGAAGGCGGCCGAGGCCGCGGCCGGCGTGGTGGACGACGCCTGCGAGCCGCTGACCGCGCACGCGCCGGCGTTGCTGGCGCCCAACGACACCCCGTGGGACCCGGCGGGGACCGTCATGCCGGTGAGCCGCCACCGATGTTGACGCTCCGCCCGGGGGGCCGCGCCGCGGTCGGCGGGGACAACCGGCCGTGTCACGGGTGGTGTCGGGTCGTTCCGCGCTCCGGCCGCGCGCAGATCAGGCTGCCGCCGTGGCCGCCTGCGGGAACAGGCGGCGGAGCACGTCGGCCAGGGTGATGACCCCGACGACGGCGCCGGCCTCGGTGACGACGGCGAGGTGGTTGCGCGTCTCGCGCATCGACTTCAGTGCGGCGTGCACGGTGGTGTCCGCGTCCAGGGTGAACACCGGGCGGGCGAACGGTGTTGCCGCCGCCTCATCGGGTGCGGTCAGGGTGTCGCGGACGTGCACGACGCCGCTGATCCGCTCACCGTCGCGGAGCAGGATCCGCAGGTGGCCCGAGCGCCTCGCGACCTCCCGCACGTCGCCGACCGTCGCGTTCGCGGGCACAGCGGTGAGCGGTGTGCCGGGAGTGACGAGCTCGCGGACGGTCAGTCGCTCCATCTCCAGCGCGCTGGAGATCTGCGCCGAGAAGCGCGCGTCCAGCGCGCCGACGTTCGCGGAGTGCTCCACCAGGTGCCGCAGCGTGTCGGCGCTGTGCCCGACCGCGACCTCGTTCGACGGGTCCACACCGACCTTGTGGAGCAGCCCGTTGGCGGCGGCGTTGAGCGCCTTGAGCAGCGGGCGGAACACCCACATGAACGCCCGCATGGGCAGCGCGAGCAGGGTGGCGGACTTCTCCGGGTGGGCGATCGCCCAGGACTTCGGGGCCATCTCGCCGACCACCAGGTGGATGAAGGTGACCACGAGCAGGGCGAGGACGAAGCCGGCGACGTCGGCGGCCACCGCCGGCAGTCCCCACGTGGCGAACAGCGGAGTGAGCCAGTGGTGCACGGCGGGCTTGGCGATCGCGCCGAGCGCCAGGGTGCACAGCGTGATGCCCAGCTGCGAGCCCGCCAGCAGCAGGGTCAGCTCCGAGGAGCTGCGCAGCGCGGCTCGGGCCGAGCGGCTGGTGGCGGCGGCGTCTTCCAGGCGGTGCCGCTTGGCGGCCATGAGCGCGAACTCGACGGCCACGAAGAAGGCGCTCAGGGCGACGATGAGCACCGTCGCGGGGACGACGACCCACGGGTTGTCGGTCATCGGGAGGTCTCCTCATCGGTAGCGGTGTGGGCCGCACTGGCGGCCTCGACGACGTCGGGCAGCACCAGCCGCACCCGGGAGGGGACGTGCCGGTCGACCTCGAGCACCTCGATGCGCAGGACCCGCGGCGAGGGTTGGTCGTCGTGGGCCAGCTGCCCGGGGTCGGGCGGCAGCTCGACCTCCAGCGTGGTGCCCTCCGGCGGAAGGCCGCCGTGGTGGGCGATGACCAGGCCGGCGATGGTCTCGTAGTCGCCGCGGGGCAGGTCGATGCCCAGCGCGCGCTCCACCTCGTCGACATGGACGTCGGCGGACATCTCCCAGATCCCGTCGCCCTCGACGGGCACGTACTCCGGGCTCGCACTGTCGTGCTCGTCGGTGATCTCCCCGACCAGCTCCTCGGCCAGGTCCTCCAGCGTGATCACGCCGGTGAAGCCGCCGTACTCGTCGACGACGCACGCGAGCACGTTGTCGGTCTCGGTGAGTTGACGAAGCACGTCGGGCAGCGAGCTCAGGTGGGAGACGACCAGGGGCGGGCGGGCGATCGCGGTCGCGGGCGCCGTGTCGGGCTCGGTGGTCGAGAGCAGGTCTGCCAGGTGCACGACGCCGACGACGTCCTGGGTGTCCTCGGCCAGCACGGGGTACCGGGAGTGGCCGTGGGCCATCAGCTCACGCACGTGCCCGATCGTGTCGTTGTCCTCGACGGTGTCCACCCGCGAGCGGGGGATCATCGCGTGCTCGGCGGTGCGCCGCGGGAAGTCCAGGATCCGATCGAGCAGCATCGACAGCTCCACCGGCAGGTCCCCGCTCTCCCGGGAGTCGTCGACGATGTGCTCGAGGTCGCGGGCGGTCGCCGCGTGCTCCACGTCGTGCACCGGCTCGATCTTCAGCGCCCGCAGCAACAGGTTGGATGCCTGGTCGAAGATCCAGATCAGCCAGCCGAAGACCTTCAGGTAGAGGGCCGTGGAGCTCGCGAGCTTCAGGGCGACGGGCTCGGGCCGGGCGATGGCGAGGTTCTTGGGGAACAGCTCACCGAAGAGCATCTGCACCACGGTGGCGAACAGCAACGCGAGGACGGCGCCGATGCCCACGCTGACCCCGGGAGGGATCCCGACGCCGCCGAGCATCGCGCCCAGGGACTCACCGATCAGGGGCTCGGCGACGTAGCCGACGAGCAGCCCGGTGACGGTGATGCCCAGCTGGGCGCCCGACAGCATGAAGGAGGTGCGGCGGGTGATCGCCAGCGCCCGCTTCGCCGCCGGGTGACCGGCCTGCGCGCGGGCCTTGAGCCTCGAGCGGTCGACCGCCATGTACGCGAACTCCTGGGCCACGAAGTAGCCCGTGACCGCGGTGATCAGCAAGACCACCAGTACACCCGACAGCAACGAGAGGACCGTCATCACAGGCCACACACCCCCTCAGCGGACTCGAGGTGCGTGGCCGGGGCTATGTGATCTGTGCTCATGTCTCTCTTCGACGCGATGGGCCAGGGAGTAGGCGTAGCCGCCAGGAAGATCAACGCGGGGGCGCCAGGTGACGTTCCGAGGGGAACGTCACGGCGACGACGAACAGCCATGTCGGCGGTCGGCCCGTCCCTTTCCCGGTGCGACGGCCACATGCTCAGCCGCCCAGCTGATACCCCGGCCTCCCCGGGGCACAACCCGGAGTGCGGCCCCGGCGACCGCCGGCAGTCACCCGCGGAACCGGCCCGGCTCGATCACTCGCCGTCGAACCGCAGGCGGGCGGGGTGCACGTGCTCGACGCGACCGGTGTCGAAGCGCACGGCGATCAGCCGGTCGGCGGTACGGGCGACGACCACGCCCGGGCTGCCGGACCCAACCCGTCGCCACACCGGGCCGACCGGACCTGTCGTGACCACCCGATCCCCGACGTCGAACTCGGGCGGCTCGTCGAACGTGGTCCAGGACGACACGGCCCCAGCGTTCCACCCACCGCGACGCCACGACACGGGCGGAAGCCACCGGCCACCTGCGCGTGCTGCGGTGGCCGACGTCGTGGGCCGACCGCTCACGAGCCAGTACGGCTGGCCGTGGCCGCGCCGCCGGTCGACGGCCGCGCGCCTGGGCGCCGGGCGCGACACCGACCTGGTGGGTTTTCCTGCCACAGGGCACCAGCGATGAGCGCGCAGGCGGCGGAGGCGCTGACCGCACTGCTCGCCGCGTACGCCGACCCCGCGCTCGAGCAGGCCGGCGGGCTGGTCGACGTGCCGGTGTCGGCGGCCGGGCGGCCCTCGAGCTCCTGCCGGTCGACCTGGCCACCGCCCGGCTCAACCTCCTCCAGCCACCCATGACCTGGTTCGTGGAGCTGGCCGCCGAGCCCGCGCAGCCGGGCCACCGGACGGGCCACCCGCCCGGTGGCCGCGGTCGATGCCGCCGCGTCCGGCCCGTCTCACCCCGCAGCGCGTGCCTGGAACGGCCCGGGATGGCCCGGATCGGGCCGCCGGCGCGGCCGATGAGCCGGGACGGTACGACAGGGACCCTCGGCGGACCGGACAGGCCCGCGAGACTGCTGGCGGTGCGCTTCTGCGCGCTTTCCGGGACCAGCGGTCAGCCGGGAGCGGGACCAACGGTTAGCTCCTGGTGGTGCGTGCTAACCGTTGCTCCGATCAGCAGG
>JAOPUQ010000358.1 GCA_025963425.1 Modestobacter sp.
CGCCGCCGCCGGCGGCTGACGGCGCGCACCGACCGAGGGCCCCGCGACGCTGCTGCGTCGCGGGGCCCTCGTCGCCGGTGGGCAGCGGCCCCGACGGTCCGGGCTTCACCGCCCCCGAGCGACCGGACCGCGTGCGACGCACGAGGGCCCCGCACCCAGGTGGGTGCGGGGCCCTCGTGCGTCCGCCCGGGGACCGGGCGGGGGCTCAGTGCCGGCGGTGGGACGGGTGACCGGCGGCGTCGGAGAGCTGCCGGAGCCCGTTGACGATCGCGCCGACCAGGTCACCGGAGCCGAGCCGGGAGGTCATCGACAGCACCGCCAGGGCGCAGGCCCGGTCGGGCAGCCGCCGGGCGGCGGCGGAGCCGGTGACGATCTCCAGCACGCGCTGCCCGGGCGACAGGGCGACCAGCACGCTGTGCGCGGGGTCGGCACCGGAGCGGGCGTGCAGGGACTCCGCGGTGCGGCGGGTGTCCGAGCCCAGGTCGCCCACATAGAGGGTGAACCACAGCCCGGTCTCCCGGGAGGACATGGTCAGCGCCTCGTCCACCCGGGCCAGGTCCCGGAAGGAGAAGGCACCGGCGTTCTCCTCCTCCTCGACGACCGGCTCCAGGGTGCCGCTGTCGGGGGCGTGGAACTGCTGGGTCATCGGTGCGGAGCCTCCGGTGGACGAGGGGCCGTGGTTCGAGGCTGCGGTGCTCATCGCCCGGTCACCAGGTCCCACGGGCGCCGCCGGCGGCGGTGCGCCGCGGGCCCTCGGACTCGGCGGAAGCGGGCTGGTGCGGGTACTCGCCGATGGTCAGCGCGGCGGCCGTCACGCCCAGGTTGGGCCGCCCGTGGTCGGCGGAGGCGTCGCCGTGCCCCCCGCCGGGCACGCCGGCGGCCTCGGGGTGCGGCTCGAACCAGACCGGCTCGTGCTCCCAGGGCTGGCCCGGGCGGTAGGTGGTCTTGTCCTTGCCGCGTCCGGGGAGGAGCGTCAGCACCGCGAAGACGAGGAAGACCGCCAGCGGGATGACGCCGTAGATGAGCACGGTCTCGATCACGGGCATGGCGGCAATCTACCGGGAGCGACGATCACCGGCCCGGCAAGCCCCCGACGGTGCCCGTCGCGGGCCCCGGCGGCGTCTCACCACATCGCCGGGTGCCGGTGCACCCACGGCCGGGCCTGCTCCAGCTGGGCCGCCAGCGCCACGAGCGTCGCCTCGTCCGTCGGGCGGCCGACCAGCATGCTGCCGATCGGCAGGCCGTCGGCGGTCCACCACAGCGGCACGCTGACCGCCGGCTGACCGGTGACGTTGTAGACGGCCGGAAAGGCGGCGTAGCGCTTCTGCCGCTCGAAGTCCGCGGCGCCGTCGCCGTCGCCGTCGAACCAGCCGAGCGGCCGCGGCGGGAGCGTGCAGATCGGGGCGAGGACGACGTCGTAGCCGCTGGTGGCTGCCACGAACCGGCGGGCGAACAGCCGCAGCGTGAACATCGCCTCCATGACGTCCTTCGCGCTCAGCGCCAGCCCGCGTCCGCGCAGGAACCGGGTGAGCGGCCGCAACTGCCCGACGGCGGCCTCAGGAACCGGCAGCGTCGTCGCCGACAGCGCCCACACCACCTCGAAGGCCGGGAAGACGCCCTCCGACAGCGGCGGGGCGGGCAGGTCCTCGATCTCGTGGCCGAGGGAGTTCAGCAGCGCCGAGGCATCCTCGAAGGCCGCGCGCACCTCGGGGTCGAGGTCCGCGCCGGGCATGCCGGAGTCCAGGTACCGGCCGATCCGGAGCCGGCCGACCGGCCGGTCGGCCGCGCCGAGGAAGGTCTCCTCCGGCGGCAGCGGCGGCGCCCAGAACGGGTCGCCGGTCACCGGGCCGGCCATCGCGTCCAGCATCGCCGCGGCGTCGCGGACGGTGCGGGCGAGCGGGCCCTGCACGCCCAGTGCGGTGACCTCGGAGCTGTAGGGGGCGTTGCTGACCCGGCCGCGGCTGGGCTTGATGCCGAACAACCCGTTGATGCCGGCCGGGATGCGGATCGACCCGCCGCCGTCCGAGCCCTGCGCGAACGGCAGCATCCCGGCGGCCACCGCGGCGGCCGCACCCCCGCTGGACCCGCCGGCGAGCTTGGTGGTGTCCCACGGGCAGCGGGCCGGTCCGGCGACGTCGTTGTCGGTGTAGCAGGGGAAGCCGAACTCCGGGGTGTTCGTCTTGCCCAGGCTGATGGTGCCGGCGTCCCGCAGCGCGATGACCACGGCGTCGTCGACGTCGGGCACGAAGTCGGCGAGCACGGCGGAGCCGAACGTCGTCCGCACCCCGGCGGTGTTGTTCAGGTCCTTGATCGCGGTGGGCACGCCGTGCAGCGGCGGCAGGTCCGTGCCATCGACCACGGCCTGGTCGGCCCGGGCGGCCGCGGCGCGGGCCTGGTCGGCGGTGACGGTGATGAACGCACCGATCCCGGCGTCCATCGCCTCGATCCGGGCCAGGGAGTGCTCGACCAGCTCGGTCGGGCTCACCTCCCGCGCCCGGACGGCGGCCGCCTGCTCCAGCGCGGTGAGGTCGTGCAGCTGCGTGCCGGTCGACGAGGTCACGGTCGGCGACGGTAGCGCCAGGAGGGGTCCACCCGCAGCAGGTGACCTGGGAGAGCATGACGCCGTGGACCTCTCCCGCGCCGCGGCCGCGGCCCTCGACGACGCCGATCCACTGGCCGGCTTCCGGACCCGCTTCGCGGGGGTCGACGACGGGCTCCTCTACCTGGACGGCAACTCCCTCGGCCGGCTGCCCGTGGACACACCCGCCGCGGTCGCCCGGGTCGTGGAACTGGAGTGGGGCCGCGGGCTGGTCGGCTCGTGGCGCAGCTGGGTCGAGCAGTCCCGCCGGATCGGTGACGTGCTGGCCGCCGGCGTCCTCGGTGCGCGCCCGGGCGAGGTGCTGGTCGGCGACACCACC
>JAOPUQ010000135.1 GCA_025963425.1 Modestobacter sp.
GCTGACCGGCGAGGACGGCTGGTCCTACGCCAACGTGCTGCCGCTGTTCCGCCGCGGCGAGGACAACTCCCGCGGCGCCTCGGAGTTCCACGGCGCCGGCGGGCCGCTGCGGGTGGAGGACCTGCGCTCCCCGCACCGCTGGACGAAGGCGGTCGTGGAGTCGGCGGTGGCCGCCGGCTTCCCGCGCAACGACGACTTCAACGGCGCCCGGCAGGAGGGCGTGGGCACCTACCAGGTGACCCAGAAGCGCGGCCGCCGCTGGTCGGCCGCCGACGCCTACCTGCGTCCGGCGCTGGACCGGCCGAACCTGACCGTGCGCACCGGCGCGCACGCCACCCGGGTGCTGCTGTCCGGTGGGCGGGCCACCGGCGTCGAGTACCTCCGGGGCGGCCGGCGGCACGCCGTGCACGCCGCCGTCGAGGTGCTGCTGGCCGGCGGGGCGATCAACTCCCCGCAGCTGCTGATGCTCTCGGGCATCGGGCCCGGTGACCACCTGCGCGAGGTCGGCGTCGACGTCCTCCACGACCTGCCCGGTGTCGGCGGCGGCCTGCAGGACCACCCGTTGGTCCCCACCATCTGGCACGTTCGCTCGGGGAAGTCGCTGTTCCGGGCCGAGTCTCCGTCGGGGTACGCGCAGTGGTTCGGTGCCCGCCGCGGACCGCTCACCTCCAATCTGGCCGAGGCCGGGCTGTTCACCCGGTCCGCCGACGACCTGCCCGAGCCGGACCTGCAGTACCACTTCCTGCCGGTCAAGTTCTGGCGTCAGGCCGAGGTCGAC
Organism: Modestobacter sp.; assembly: GCA_025963425.1. Lineage (GTDB taxonomy): Bacteria > Actinomycetota > Actinomycetes > Mycobacteriales > Geodermatophilaceae > Modestobacter. The sequence goes on from JAOPUQ010000135.1 coordinate 779, forward strand.
CCCGACGTCGACGCCTTCACCGCGGCCACCGTGCTCGTGCGGGTGCACTCCCGCGGCTCGGTGCGGCTGCGCTCGGCCGATCCGACCTGGGCCCCGGCCATCGACGCCGGCTACCTGACCGACGACCGGGACCTCGAGGCGCTGGTCACGGGGATGGAGCGCGCCCGGGACATCGCCTCGGTCGGGCCGCTGGCCGGCGTGCTGGCCGAGGAGTGGACCCCGGGCGGCACGGTGAGCACCCGCGAGGCGTTGCGCGCCACGGCCCGGGAGACGCTGGAGTCGCTGTACCACCCGGTGTCCTCGTGCCGGATGGGCAACGACGACCAGGCGGTCGTGGACTCCGAGCTCCGCGTGCACGGCATCGAGGGCCTGCGGGTCATCGATGCCTCGGTCATGCCGACGCTGGTGCGGGGCAACACCAACGCCCCCACGATCATGATCGCCGAGCGCGGCGCGGATCTGGTGAAGGAGAGTCTCGGCGCGAGGGGCGCCGTCCTCGCGGGCTGACCCCTCCCCCGGGCTTTCGGTACCGAAAGCCCCGCGCGTCGCTCAGCCGTGGGCTTCGGCGGCGGCGGCCGGGGTGGGGGTGACCGGCAGGGCGGTCCCGGCGTCCGGCGGGGTGGGGCGCTTGCGGATGGAGATCGACAGCGCCGCCGCGAACACGCACAGCACCGCGGCGCCGTACCAGGCCCCGTCGTAGGAGCCGGTCACGTCCCGGATGACGCCGGCCCCGAACGCGGCCAGCGCCGCACCCACCTGGTGGGAGGCGAAGACCCAGCCGAAGACCACCGGTGCCCGCACGCCGAAGTACTGCCGGCACAGCGCGAGGGTCGGCGGCACGGTGGCCACCCAGTCCAGCCCGTAGAAGACGATGAACGCGATCATGCTGGCCTGGATGTCGGTGCCGAACAGCTGTGGCAGCAGGAACAGCGACAGCCCGCGCAACGCGTAGTAGGCCAGCAGCAGGACCCGCGGGTCGGTGCGGTCGGTGAGCCAGCCGGAGAAGATCGTCCCGGCGACGTCGAAGACCCCGACGATCGCGAGCAGACCGGCCGCCGTGGTGACCGGCATCCCGTGGTCGTGCGCCGCGGAGATGAAGTGCGGCTGCACCAGGCCGTTGGTGCTGGCGCCGCAGATCATGAACCCGCCGGCCAGCAGCCAGAACACCCGCGTGCGGACGGCGCCGGTCAGCCCGCGGATCGCCGTGCGGGCCGGGTTGCCGCGCACCGGGTCGACGTCGTCGGCGACGGTGCCGCCGTACGGGGCGACGCCCACGTCGCGCGGCCGGTCCCGCAGCAGCCAGGCGACGAACGGGACGACGGCGAGGGCGGCCGCCGTCGTCCCCAGCGCGGCCGGCCGCCAGCCCCACCGCTCGCTGATCGCGGCGACCACCGGCAGGAAGATCAGCTGACCGGTGGCGCCGGCCGCGGTGAGGACGCCGGAGACCAGGCCGCGGCGGGCGACGAACCAGCGGCCGGTCACCGTGGCGACCAGCGACATCGCCATCGCCCCGGTGCCCAGGCCGACCAGCACGCCCCAGCAGAGCACCAGCTGCCAGCTCGCGGTCATGAACACCGTCAGGCCGCTGCCCAGCGCCACCACCAGCAGCGCGGTGACCACGACCCGGCGGATGCCGAAGCGCTCCATCAGCGCGGCGGCGAAGGGCGCGGTGAGCCCGTAGAGGGCCAGGTTGATCGCCACCGCGAGGGAGATGGTGGACAGCGACCAACCGAACTCCTCGTGCAGCGGGTCGATGAGCACGCCCGGGACGGCGCGGAAGGCGGCCGCGCCGATCAGCGCCAGGAACGTCACCGCGGCGACCCACCAGGCGGGGTGGACACGGCGGGTCCGGGGCGGCAGCGCGGCGGTCACGATGCCCATCGTGCGGGTCGGCCGTCGCGAAGGCCAGTGGCCCGACGGCCAGCATGTGCAACGATCCGGCCATGTCCAGCGCACTGCACGAGGTCGCCGTCCTGGCGCTCGAGCACGTCGTCGCACTCGAGCTGGGGCTGCCCCACCGGCTGCTCGGGGTGGCGGAGGACGCCGCCGGGCGCCCGCTGTACCGCGTGCGGACCGCCACCATCGACGGTCGACCGGTGCGGACGTCGGACGGCTTCCGGGTGCAGCCCGAGCACGACGCCTCGATCCTCGATCGGGCCCAGACCGTGATCGTGCCTGGCATCGAGGGCGGCCCGGCCCTGACCGAGGGCCGCATCCCCGACGAGGTCGCCGACGCGCTGCGGGCCGCAGCCGGCCACGCCCGCCTGGTGTCGTTGTGCACCGGAGCCTCCGTGCTGGCGGCCGCCGGACTGCTGGACGGACGCCCCGCGGCGACCCACTGGCGCGACGCCGAGCAGTTCCGCCGCCTCTTCCCCGCCGTCCGGCTCGACGACGAAGTCCTGTTCGTCGACGACGGGGACGTGCTCACCTCCGCGGGCGTGGCCGCGGGCATCGACCTGTTGCTGCACCTGGTCCGCCGCGACCACGGCAGCGAGGTGGCCACCCGGGTGGCGCGACGCAACGTCGTCGCCCCGTGGCGGGACGGCGGCCAGTCGCAGTTCATCGAACGACCGCTGCGCGGGCCCGACGACAGCGGGACGGCGGACACCCGCACGTGGGCACTGGCCCGGCTCGACGAACCGCTCACCCTCGCCGGGCTGGCCGCCCACGCCCGGATGAGCGTGCGGACCTTCACCCGCCGCTTCCGCGAGGAGACCGGCCTCAGCCCGCAGCGCTGGCTGACCCGGCAACGCGTGGAGCTGGCCCGCCGGCTGCTGGAGTCGACCGACATCCCGGTCGAGCGGGTCGCCGCCGGGGCCGGGTTCGGCACGACCGCGTCGCTGCGCCAGCACCTGCACGCCGCCATCGGGGTGGCACCGCTGGCCTACCGGCGCACCTTCCGCGGCACACCCGATGTGATCAGCAACTCCTCCGCTTCCGCCCGCTGAGGTACCGCGTCTGGCAGAGTGGGGGTACCGGCGCCGCCCCCCGCTCATCCGAGAGCGCGCGGACTCGACGTCGGCGCGAGGCAGCGCCACCGAGGCGCGCCGGCGACCCGACGTCCGACCCGGATGATGCGAAGCGGCCCCCCTGCGGCGGCCCCGCGCCCGGCGGATGAACGGTGGCCACCGGACTGTTGAGGACTTCCGTATGACCACTCCCTCGTTCTCCCCCGCCTCCGGCGACAGCGCTGACCGTCCGCGCCGTCGCGCCACCCGACCGGCCACCGCCCCCACGGGCACGCCGGCCTCCCCCGGCTTCCGGGCCGCTCCGGCCGCATCGCCGGCCGGCCCGCCCACGACCCCGGCTGCCCTCACCCCCGAGGGCAGCCGCAGCCCCCGCCGCCGCGGCGGC
>JAOPUQ010000386.1 GCA_025963425.1 Modestobacter sp.
GGCGCATGACCGTCGATCCTAGGGACGTCGCCGCTCCCTAGAGTGGCCGCGATGCCCGTGACCGTTCCGACCGCCGCCGGCCTGGCCCTCGGTGCCGTCGCCGACCTGCTGCTCGCCGACCCCCGGCGCGGCCACCCGGTGGCCGGCTTCGGGCGGGCCGCAGCCGGGCTGGAACGCCGGGTGTGGCGGGACTCCCGCGCCGCCGGCGCGGCGTACACGCTGGCATGCGTCGGGACGGCGACCGCGCAGGGGACGGCGCTGCACCGGCTCACCGCCGCCCGTCCGCTGGCCCGGACGGCGGTCACCGCGGCGGCCACCTGGACCGTGCTCGGCGGCACCTCGCTGGACCGGGCCGCCGTGACCATGGCCACCCATCTGGAGGCCGGCGACCTGCCCGTCGCGCGGGCCCACCTGCCGACCCTGGCCGGCCGGGACCCCCGCGGCCTCGGCGAGCCGGAGCTGGTCCGGGCCACCGTCGAGTCGGTCGCCGAGAACACCTCCGACGCCGCCGTCGCCCCGCTGTTCTGGGGCGCGGTCGCGGGGCTGCCCGGCCTGCTCGGCTACCGGGCGGCGAACACCCTGGACGCGATGGTCGGGTACCGGTCGGCGCGGTACGAGCGCTTCGGCTGGGCGTCGGCCCGGCTCGACGACGTCCTCAACTGGGCGCCGGCCCGGCTGACCGCGGCGCTCACGGTGCTGACCGCGCCGGTGGCCGGCGGGTCGGCGGCCGGGGCGTGGCACGCCTGGCGGCGGGACGGCGCCGCCCACCCCAGCCCGAACGCCGGACGCTGCGAGGCCGCCCTGGCCGGCGCGCTCGGCATCCGGCTCGGCGGGCGCAACGTCTACGGCAGCCGGGTCGAGGAGCGTCCGACGCTCGGGACGGGTCAGCCGCCGGTGCGCGGGGACGTCCGCCGGGCGACCCGGCTCTCCCGGGCGGTGTGGACGACGGCCGCCGCCCTGGCCGCGGCCAGCCGGCTGCGCCGGGGACCGCGCGACTGCACGGGCTGAGCCGGGTGGCGCGGGAAGAGGCCGCGCGGCTCGGGCAGCACCGGGAAGCCGCCCGGGTCGATCCGGGCGTGGCTGGCGGGCGGGTCGGCCGGGCCCCGGCCACCGCGCACGGCGATCACCAGGGTGGCGACCGAGAGGCCCCCGATCCCCAGCAGGAACAGCAGCACGAGCACTCCACCTGTCGTCATGACGCAACGGTGGCACGATTCGTGCTGGTCAAAGCCAGTCCACTACGGCATGGTGGACTGCATGCCATCGAGCGTCGACCAGTCCACCCCCGCGCACGAGCTGGCCGCCCTCGTCGGACCGGTCGAGGAGCTGGCCGCCCCCCGGTACGCCGGGCTGGCCCGCCGGATCCGTGATCTGGTGTCCGCCGGGCAGCTCCCGACCGGCACCCGGCTGCCCGCTGAGCGCGACCTCGCCACGGCGCTGGCGACCAGCCGGGTGACCATCGCCAGCGCCTACCGGGTGCTGCGGGAAGAGGGCTGGGCCCGCACCCGGCACGGCTCCGGAACGGTCACCGACTCCCCCGGCGCCCCCGCCGGGGTGGGCTGGTTCCCGCATGCCGGGGCCGGGCGCATCGACCTCGGCCACGCCGCCCCCGAGGCAGCGCCCCAGCTGGCCGGCGCCTACGCCGCCGCGCTGGCGCAGCTCCCGTCGCTGACCGGCGGGCACGGCTACTTCCACAACGGCCTGCCCGAGCTGCGGGCGGCGATCGCCGAGCGCTTCACCGCCCGCGGACTGCCCACCGACCCCGACCAGGTCGTCGTCACCTCCGGGGTCGGTGATGCGTCGTCGCTGGTCGCCGAGGCACTGCTGGAGCCCGGCGACCGGGTGCTCGTGGCCCACCCGACCTACCCCGGCGCGCTCCGGATGGTGGAGGGCGCGCGCGGCCGGCTCGTCCCGGTCGCGGTCGACGCCACCCGCCCCGACGACCTGGTCGACGCCGCCCACCTCGCCGCCCGGCAGAGCGCTCCCCGGCTGGCCTACCTGGAGCCGGACTTCGCCAACCCGACCGGGGCCCGGCTGTCCGCGACCGGACGCCGCCGGCTGGCGGCCACGCTGTGGCAGCAGGGCGTGCTGACCGTCGTCGACGAGGTCAGCGCCGAGCTGCACCTGGCCGGCGACCCGCTGCCGCCGTACGCCGCGGGGGTGCCCGACGTCGCGACGGTCACCGTGGGCGGGCTGAGCAAGGCGGTGTGGGGCGGGCTGCGCATCGGCTGGCTGCGGACCGACGCGGCGCTGGCCGACCGGCTGGGCACCGTGCTCGTCCGCCGGCAGCTCAGCGTCGGCGTGCTCGACCAGCTGGCGGCCACGGCGCTGGTCCGCGACCTGGACGCCGTGCTCGACGGACGCCGCCGGCAGTTGCGCGACCGGCGCGACGTGCTGCTGGCCGAGCTCGCCGCCCGGCTGCCCGACTGGCAGGTGCACCCGCCCGCCGGAGGACTGTCGCTGTGGTGCGCCCTGCCGCCCGGCCTGAGCTCCGCGGCGCTGTCGGCGGCCGCCGCCGCACACGGGGTGCTGCTGGCCGAGGGCCGGGCGTTCGGCACCGGGCACGCGTTCGACGACCGCGTCCGCCTGCCGTTCACCCTGCCGGCGGCCGATCTGCGGACGGCGGTGGAGGTGCTGGCCTCGCTGGCCGGTCCGCTGCGCACCGGGGCCGGACCGGCCGTCCCGGTCGGCGCGCCGACGGTGGTCTGACTCCCCGATGCCATCGTCACCGACCGATCACGCTCGGTCATCGCCGGGCCGGAGCGCCCGGAGTGCAAAGGCCCCTACGACGTGCGGGCCTACCGAGACGAGCGGTAACTTCTCGATCACCGAAGCGGTCGGCTCCCTCGACGGGGCCGATGGTGCGCGGGGCGTCGAGAATCCGGCGACCTCCACCCCACCGGAGTCCCGGTGCGCCCGGAGAGATCGGTCCCTCGATGACCCTCGCGTCGGCTTCTCCTCGCACCACCCCACCGGCCGCGCGCCGGGCTCCCGCCCCGACCTCCGAGCGGCTGCCCGCCCCGCCGCCGGCGCCCGGTCCCGGCGGCGGCCCGGCCGGGCGCTACCGCTACGACCTGCGCACCGACCAGTGGTGGTGGTCACCCCAGGTCTTCGCGCTGCACGGGCTCACCCCCGGCTCGGTGCTGCCCGGCGTCTCGCTGCTGCTGACCGGGGCCCACCCCCAGGACCGCGCCCGGGTCCGCCAGGCCCTGGCCGACGCCTGCACGGCGGGCGTCCCCTTCGCCCTGGAGCACCGGGTGGTGCGGAGTGACGGCGAGGTGCGCACCGCGGTGCTGGTCGGGGAGCTGGAGACCACCCCGGACGGCCAGGTCACCGCGCTGAGCGGCCTCGTCGTCGACGTGACCGACGGCCGCGCGGCCGCGCAGCCCGGCGACCAGGTCCGCGCGCTGGAGTCCGAGATCGAGCAGCTGCGCACGGCCATGGCCAGCCGAGCGGCGATCGAGCAGGCCAAGGGCGTGCTGATGCTGCTGATGGGCTGCGGCGACGGCGTCGCCTTCGACCTGCTGGCGCACATCTCCAGCCACACGCACCGCAAGGTCCGCGACGTCGCCACCGCGATCGTCGAGTCGGCCAGCGGGGGCACCCCGCTCCCCGCGGACGTCCGCGGGATCCTGCACGACGCCTGCCCGCCGGGAGCCTCGGCGGTCTGAGCTGCCCTGCCCGTCCGGACCGCCCCGGCGTCAGCGATGATGCCCGGAGCGCCTGGTGCCGCCCGACCCGTGCCGGCGCCCAGGACCGCGACGAGGCGAGGGGAGGCCGGCGCGTGTTCTACCTGCTCGCCCGGTTCGTGCTGCGACCGCTGTTCTGGCTCACCTGCCGCCCCACGGTCACCGGCCGGGAGAACGTGCCGGCCACCGGCCCGGTGATCCTGGCAAGCAACCATCTGTCCTTCATCGACAGCATCGCCATCCCGCTGGTCGCGCCCCGCAGGGTCGGCTACCTCGCCAAGGCGGAGTACTGGCAGGGCACCGGCTTCGTGGGGTGGCTGCAGCGCGCCCTGTTCACCGCCCTCGGCGCCCTGCCGGTGGAGCGCGGGACGCACCGGGCCGCCCAGGGCGCGCTGGACACCGCGCTCGGTGTGCTGCAGAGCGGTGGCGCGTTCGGCATCTACCCCGAGGGCACCCGCTCGAAGGACGGCCGGCTGGCCCGGGGCAAGACCGGGGTGGCCTGGCTGGCGCTGACCGCCGACTGCCCCGTCGTCCCGGTCGCGGTCCGGGGCACCGACCGGGTCCAGCCGGTCGGCGCGAGCTGGCCACGCCCGTACCGGGTCTCGATCACCTTCGGGGAACCGCTGACCTTCCCCGAGCAGCGCGGCCAGGCCGGCCGCGGCCCGGCCCGCCGGGTGGTCACCGACCGGGTGATGGAGGCGATCGCCGAGCTGTCCGGTCAGGAGAAGGCCGGCTGGGGCGTGCCCCGCGACGTGGCATGACGCGAGGGACGACCGACGGGCCCGGTGCCCTGCTCGTCGCCGGCACCACCTCCGACGCGGGCAAGTCCGTGGTCACCGCCGGGATCTGCCGCTGGCTGGCCCGCGAGGGCGTCTCGGTCGCGCCGTTCAAGGCGCAGAACATGAGCAACAACTCCATGGTCACCGCCGACGGCGCGGAGATCGGCCGGGCCCAGGTGATGCAGGCCGCCGCCGCCCGCGTCGAGCCGGAGGCGGCGATGAACCCGGTGCTGCTCAAGCCGGGCGGCGACGACTCCAGCCAGGTCGTCGTCCTCGGCCGGCCGGTCGCCGAGGTCACCGCGCTGTCGTACCGGCCGATGAAGGCCGCGCTGCTCGAGCAGGTGCTCGCCAGCCTGGCCGATCTGCGGTCCCGGTTCGACGTCGTGGTCTGCGAGGGTGCCGGCTCCCCCACCGAGATCAACCTGCGCGCCGACGACATCGCCAACATGGGCCTGGCCACCGCGGCGGAGCTGCCCGTCGTGGTCGTCGGCGACATCGACCGGGGCGGGGTGTTCGCCGCGCTGTACGGCACGGTCGCCCTGATGCCCCCGGCCGACCAGCGGCTGGTGTCCGGGTTCCTGATCAACAAGTTCCGCGGCGACGTCCGGCTGCTCACCCCCGGCCTGGACCAGCTGGCCGCGCTGACCGGCCGCCCCACGCTGGGCGTGCTGCCCTGGCGGTCCGGGCTGGAGATGGACGTCGAGGACTCCCTCGGGGTGGACGCCGCCCGCACCCCCGCCGGTCCGCCGCACGGCGAGGACGTGCTCCGGGTGTCGGTCGCCCGGCTGCCCCGGCTGTCGAACTTCACCGACCTGGACGCGCTGGCCGCCGAGCCCGGGGTGCTACTGCGCTACGCCACCCGCCCGGAGGAGCTGGCCGACGCCGACCTGGTGGTCCTGCCGGGCACCCGCTCCACCGTTGCCGACCTGGGCTGGCTGCGGTCCACCGGGCTCGCCGACGCCGTCGCCCGCCGGGCCGCCGAGGGGCGGGCGGTGCTGGGCATCTGCGGCGGGCACCAGATGCTCGCCCGCACCATCCGCGACGACGTCGAGTCCCGGGCCGGCATCGTCCCCGGGCTCGGGCTGCTGCCCACCGACGTCCGCTTCGCCCGGGAGAAGACCCTCGGCCGCCCGGTCGGGACGGCGCTGGGCCACACGGTGCGCGGCTACGAGATCCACCACGGGGTCGTCGCCGTCGACGAGGGCGCCGAGCCGTTCCTCGACGGCGCCCGCGCCGGCTCGGTGTTCGGGACGACGTGGCACGGCGCGCTGGAGGACGACGGATTCCGCCGCGCCTTCCTCACCGAGGTCGCCCGGCTGAGCGGCCGGCGCTTCGTGCCCGCGCCGGACACCGACTTCGCCGCCGTCCGCGAGGCCCGGCTGGACGCCCTCGGCGACCTGGTCGCCGAGCACACCGACACCGACGCGCTGTGGCGGCTGATCGAGTCCGGGCCGCCGGACGGTCTGCCGCTGCTGCCGGCCGGGTTCAGCCCGCGCTGAGCTGCGCCCGCACGTCGTCCGGCCAGGGCGTCGGGACGCCGTCGCTGGTCGCGACGTAGACGGTCCGCACCTCGCAGCAGGTGCGCCCCCCGACCCGGACGGCGAATCGCAGCGTCAGGCTGGTCCGGCCGAGTGCGTCCAGCGCGGCGTCCACCGTGACGGTCTCGCCCCAGCGGGCCGAGCTGGTCCAGTCCTGCGAGCTGGCCTTGACGAAGTACTCGAGGCCCCGCTCGACCAGCGCCTCCCACGGCAGCCCCCGCGCTGCCCACCAGGCGTTCGCTGCCTCGTCGGCCCAGATGAGGTAGTGCGCGTTGAAGACCACGCCCTGCTGGTCGCACTCGACGAACCGGACCGGGGAACTCCACACCGCAGGCACGGGTGGGCAGACTACCCAGCGGCGGCCGCTACCGTCCTGGCGTGGACACCGTCGCCGCCCCGTCCAGCGACACCGACGTGCTCGCCGGCTACCGCGCCCCCTCGCAGCTGGTGCTGGACAAGGTGATCGACCGCGTCGACCGGCACTGCGCCGAGTTCATCGCCCTGTCCCCCTTCGCCACCCTGGCGACGGCCGGCGCCGACGGCTGGCCGGACGTCTCCCCCCGCGGCGGCGACCCGGGCTTCGTACACGTGCTCGACGAGCACCGGCTGGCGCTGCCCGACCGGCCGGGCAACAACCGGGTCGACAACCTGCGGAACCTGGCCGCCAGCCCGAGGGCAGCGCTGCTGTTCTTCGTGCCGGGTGTCGAGGAGACGCTGAAGGTCTTCGGGACGACGTCGCTCGTCGGCGCCGACGACCTGGGGATCGACCTCACCGAGTTCGGCCGCGCCCCCCGCTCGGTGCTGGTGCTGCAGGTGCAGCGGGCCTACTTCCAGTGCGGCAAGGCCGTGATGCGCTCGGGGCTGTGGGACCCGGCCCGGCGCGTGGAGCGCTCGGCACTCACCCCGTTCGGGCAGGTCCTCAAGGACCACTGCCAGCTGGCCACGCCGCTGCCCGACGACGCGACGCTCCGCGCGGAGCTGGCCCAGGAGCTCTGACGAAGGACCCCGTCCCCCTCACCGCTCGCAAGCTCGCGGCGAGCCTCTGGACGGGGCCGGATGTCGATCCGGTGCCCTAGCGTCCCGGTATGGCTGCCACGTTCCAGGTGACGATCGA
>JAOPUQ010000136.1 GCA_025963425.1 Modestobacter sp.
CGCCGCACGGCCGGCCGCGCGGGCAGCCGGTCGAGGACGGCGGCGGTCACGTCCGGCAGGGGGGTCGCCGGGACCAGCCGGGCCCGCCGGGTCACCTCGGCGGCCGCCTCCAGCCAGTCCCGGCAGACCGGGCAGCCGGCCACGTGCGCGTCCACTTCCGCCTCGGGCAGGCCAGGGGACTCGCCGTCCAGCCGGGCCGACAGCGCCTCACGGAAAGGGTCACAGGCCACGCTGGCATAGTCGCCGCCGACGGACGACGAGTTCCCGGAGGGCGACGTGGGGCATCTGGAACGTCTCGCGGCACTGGCAGCCGGAGGGGACGCCGCCGCTCAGGGTGCCCTGGTGCGGGAGACGCAGGCCGACGTGTGGCGACTGTGCGCCCACCTCGCCGACCGGCAGTCCGCCGAGGACCTCACCCAGGAGACCTACCTGCGCGCACTGCCCGCGCTGCGCAGCTTCGAAGGCCGCTCCAGCCTGCGCACCTGGCTGCTGTCCATCGCCCGCCGGGTGTGCGCCGACCACCTACGCGCCCGGAAGCGTCGTCCACTGGTGCTGGTCGGGCAGGACACCGACCTGGCCGACCTCACCCGGGAGGGCTTCCGCGACGAGGTCGGCGGCACCGTCGCCGCGCAGGACGTGCTGGACCGGCTGGACCCCGAGCGGCGCGAGGCCTTCGTGCTCACCCAGCTGATCGGGCTGCCCTACGCCGAGGCGGCCGAGGTGGTGGGCTGCCCGATCGGGACGATCCGCTCCCGGGTGGCCCGGGCCCGCGCCGACCTGGTCGAGGCGCTGGTGGCCGCCGACCACCCGCGCAGCCGCCGTCCGTCCTGAGTCGACCGCCCTCCGCTCCGGGGGCGATGCCGACGTACCAGGTCTCCAGGTACTCCTCGATACCCTCGCTCACGCGCAGCGCACGGCCCAGGGGTGAAGACCTAGGCGGCCAGCCCGAACTCCGTCGCCTCGGCCCGGTCGAATGGTGATGGGTCTCCCTCCGGCCACTGCGGACGAACGTCGCAGAGGGGGTGCGTCGCCGCACGTATGGCGATGAGCGGCGCGCCCAGGACGACCTCCTGGACGTAGCTGGGGAGCCGGCTCAGGTTCATGCCGTTGGACAGCACGACGAGGAACAGCGCGCCCACGGCCACGAGGCCCAGTCGCCCCTCCCCTGCCGAAGAACGAGGTGCCGCCGAGCACCGCGGCCGCGATGGCGAGGATGACGTACTCCTGTCCCGGCGTCGGCTCTCCGGAGGAGACGCGCGCGGTGAGCAGGAAGTACACGACGCCGAGGACCACGACGGCGATGAGGAACGAGACCGGGATGCCGACGCCGTCGGCCGGGTCCTGGGCCTCACCGTCGGTGCCCTGGTCGGCGTCCAGGCGGACGGACGGCGCAGCATCCGGGTGCTGGGCTCCTCACTGGCCGAGCTGGAGTGCGTCGACCACGCCGTCATCACCACCGGACGCTACGACGCGCTGGTCGAGGTGCTGTGCCGCGACTCGGTCGTGCCTGGCCCTCTACCACCGCCGGTCCGACCGACCGCGTGAGGCTGAACGCCGCGCGCTACGGCTGTTGTGCCGCCAGCTGCCGCAGCCGCTCGTTGTAGGCGGCCAGCGCCGGGTCCTCGCCACTCTCGCCGCGGGCGATGGCCCGCTCCCGGGCCCGCTCGACCGCCCGGTTCGACCGGTCCTCCGACCGGCTCCACTGGGCCACGACGACGGCGAGCACGAGCACCGTCGGGAGCTCACCGAAGGACCAGGCGACGCCGCCGGCCCAGCTCTGGTCGACCAGCGGATCGATGCCCCAGGACGCCGGGGTGGAGGCGAAACTGGTCAGCAGCAGGGTGTTGCTCATCATCACGATCACGCCGAAGAAGGCGTGGAACGGCGCGGGGAGCATCAGCTCGAGCATCCGGCCGCCGTGCCCGGACCGGCGCGGCCACGGATCGACCGCCAGGATCGGGCCGAAGAAGAGCAGCCCGGTGACCAGGAAGTGCAGCAGCATGAACGTGTGCCCCGGCGTCGTGGCCATCAGGTCGTCGAAGACCGGGGTCAGGTAGACGCCGTAGAGGCTGGCGATGAACAGCGGCACGGTGAACGCCGGGTGCGACACGATCCGGCCCAGCCGGCTGTGCAGCCCCCACAGCAGCAGGCGCCGTGGCGCCCCGGCCGGCCCGCGGGAGGCGGACAGGGCGCGCAGCGCGAGGGTGATCGGCGCGCCGAGCAGCAGGCCCAGCGGCGCGATCATGGTCAGCACCATGTGCTGGACCATGTGCACGCTGAACAGCGCCATCCCGTAGGACTGCAGCCCGCTGGCGCAGACGTGGAAGACGCTGGCACAGCCGGCCAGGAAGGCGACGGTCCGCAGCACGGGCCAGGAGATGCCGCGCCGGTGCAACCGCCACAGCCCGACCAGGTAGACCGCAGTCAGCGCCACGGCCAGCCACGCCACCGGCGAGGCGGCGCCCAGGTCCAGACCCAGCAGGCGCCCCGTGGTGGGCGGCAGGTCCGGCACGTGCATACCGCTCATCCCGCCGTGCTCGTGCCCCACGTCTCCCTCTCCTCCGCCGCCGGCCGGGAGCAGCTCAGCCGCCCGGCCGTGCGCCGTCCACGGTAGGCCTGTCGGCTCAGCGCAGCGTGATCTGCCGGGACAGCAGCCCGGCGCGGGCACGACGCTCGTCGGCCGTCAGCGGCTCGGTCGAGCCGAACACCGACTCCAGTCGCGACTGCAGGCCCGCGGCCGGACCGGCCCACTCCTCGGCCGGCGCCTCGGCCGGCACGTCCCACACCGGGACGACGAGGCCGTGCGCGCGGAAGGCACCGGCGTAGCGGGTGCCTTCCCCCAGGGTGAGCTGCTCGGCGGCCGAGAGCCGGGCCAGCGCGTCCAGCAACCGCTCCTCCGGCTCGGGCCGCACCCAGCGCACGTGCGCGCGGTCGGCGCTGGGCCGGACCCAGTACGCGGCGTCCAGACCGGCCAGCCGCACGGTGGGCAGGACCAGTTCGTTGGCCTGCTCGAGGCCGGCCAGCGCCGTGGGGCCGGCGTCGGTGCCCTCCAGCCAGAAGGCGAAGTCGTCGTGCACCGTGACGTCCAGCGGGGCGGTGAGGTCCAGGAGCTCCTGCAGGCGCGGACCGGCGGAGCCGGCGGCACCGATCGGGCCCGGGTCGACCGGGGCACCGGCGGGCGCCTCGAGGGCCGCGGCCAGCGCCGTTCCCAGGTCGCGGCTGACGTCGTCGGAGGAGGTCGGCAGCTGGACGCCGAGCAGGATCTCGCCGGAGGCGCGGACCAGCGCCGGGGCGCCGCCGGGCAGCACGCTGGCCAGGGTGACCGAGCGGCCCCCCGTCGTGGTCAGCACCGCCGTCGCGGCCGGGACCAGCTCGCGCAGCGCGACCCAGTCGGCCTCGCCGGGCAGGCCCTCGAACGGCCGGCGGACCGGCGGGGTGTAACCCGAGCCGTGGCAGTGCTTGTAGCGGCGGCCCGAGCCGCACGGGCAGGGCGCCTTCGGGTTGATCTCGCCGTCGGCAGCGGCAGCAGCCGGGGCGACGGGAGGGCGTCGGGTCGTGGAGCGGGCCATGCTCCCGAGGGTAGGGGGCCGTGCGGACGCCGTCCTAGGCTGCCCGGCGTGACCGTGGCTGCCGTCCCGCTGGACCTGACCGACCCCGCCGTCGTCGCCGACCCGTACCCCGCGTTCGCCGTCGCCCGGGCGCAGGCGCCGGTGCAGTGGCACGAGGGGCTGGGGCTGTGGCTGGCGTTCACGCACGCGGAGTCCAACGCGGTCCTGCGCGACCGGCGGCTCGGGCGCCTGTGGTCGGACAAGACACCGGCCGAGCGGTTCGAGAGCTTCAACCTCATCCACCGCAACGCGATCCTGGAGATGGAGCCGCCGGACCACACCCGGCTGCGCCGGCTGATCAGCACCGCATTCGCCCGCGGGCACGTGGAGCGGCTGCGGCCGTGGGTGCAGGAGCTCGCCGACTCCCTGGTCGACGGCCTGGTCGAGCGCTCCGCCGGCACGGAGCCGGTGGACCTGCTCGCCGGGATGGCCGAGGAGCTGCCGGTCGCGGTGATCGCGGAGCTGCTCGGCGTCCCCGACGTCGACCGGCCGCTGCTGCGTCCGTGGTCCAACGCGATCGTGAAGATGTACGAGTACGGCCGGACGACGCAGGTCGAGGACGACGCCGAGCGGGCCGCTGCCGAGTTCGTCGCCTACCTGCGTTCGCTGGCCGCGGACCGCCGCATGGCGCCCGGGGAGGACCTGCTGTCGCACCTGGTGACCATGCGGGACGCCGACGGCGACCGCTTGACCGAGGACGAGCTGGTCACCACCTGCATCCTGCTGCTCAACGCCGGGCACGAGGCCACCGTGAACGTCAGCGGCAACGGCCTGCTGGCGCTGCTGGAGCACCCCGACCAGCTCCAGCGGCTGCGGGAGGACCCCGGGCTGCTGCCGACGGCGATCGAGGAGCTGATGCGCTTCGACTCTCCGCTGCAGCTGTTCGAGCGCACTGCCACCGAGGATGTCGAGATCGGTGGGGTCACCGTCGCGCGGGGACAGAAGATCGCGGCGCTGCTGGGCAGCGGGAACCGCGACCCCGGCGTCTTCGCCGACGCCGACACCCTGGACGTCGGCCGCACCGACAACCCGCACATCACCTTCGGCGCCGGCGTGCACTTCTGCATCGGGGCGCCGCTGGCCCGGGTGGAGCTGCAGGCCTCCTTTGGCGCGCTGCTGCGCCGCACGTCCCGGCTGGAGCTCGCGTCACCGGCGCGGCGCCGTCCGGAGTTCGTCATCCGCGGGCTGCGGGAGCTGCCGCTGGTGGTGACCGGCTGATCCGCCCGGCGCGGCCCGATGCGGCTCCCAGCCGGACCGGCCGGCTACCGCGCAGCGCCGGCCTGCCGGGCAGCAACAGGTGACCTACGTGAGCATGAGGTGACCGGATCGGAGTCCATTATCGAGGACGTCACGGAATGGCTTGACGAGGTGCCGGACCGGTCAGAAGAGTGTGCTGGTGATACACACGACCGAGGAGGGCCACCTCGGCGAGCACCCCTGAAGCCGCCTTGTGTTTATGTGCGGCCCACTACGGGCACAAGGCGTCGGTGACCGGCCGAGGTCGTGTCGCAGGCTGCGAGCACACCATGACTTCATGCAGCGCATGGGAGTGAAGGTCTTCCCGATTGCGCCGGATCGATGGATCGCCGTGATCGACGCGCCGGAGGGCCCGTTCTCGACCGAGGCTGTAACGCCCGGCCAGGTGGCGGGGGGCCAGTCGGTTGACACGGCTGACCGTGATCGGTGTGCGTTGATCGTGGTCACGAACTGGCGCGGCTCCGGCGAGGCACAGCAGGAGCAGCAGTTCTTCGTCCACGCGGGGGGCCGGCTGGGCCGCCTTCACCCCGAGGCTGCCGCTGAGGCCGTCGTCCTGCACGCAGGGGGGTTCCGCCCAGAGGCAGCATTGTGTTCCTGAACGGCCCGTTTAGCGGCAACCCCTGTTACCGTTCTGGCCAGCCTGCCGATGGGACGGATTCGGGATGCTGGCGCTGCTGAAGACGCTTTGGGAACCCAGCGCGACAACGGTGCGTGGTCACATGCGCACGGTGGAGAAAGCGTGAGCGACCGTCTACGGCTGATCCTGCTCAGCGCGGTCATGCTCTTCGTCGAGCTGGTGTTGATCCGGTGGACGGGGTCGAACGTCATCCACCTTTCGTACTTCTCCAACTTCGTGCTACTGGGTAGCTTTCTGGGCATCGGAGTGGGCTTTCTGCGCGCGGGCAAAGCGGCTGAGCTGTTCCGGATGGCTCCGCTCACTCTGGCGCTTCTCGTCGTCTGTGTCCTGGTCTTCCCGATCAACGTCGATCGTCAGGGCGCCCAGATCATCTACTTCACCGCTGCGAGGACGACGGGGCTTCCCCCGTACCTCACCCTTCCGGTGATCTTTCTTGTCGTCGCACTAGTGATGGCGATGATCGCCGAGGGGGTCGCCCGGACGTTTGCGACGTTCAAGCCGCTCGATGCGTACCGCCTCGACATCAGCGGAAGCATTCTGGGCATCGCCCTATTCTCGTTGTTGTCGCTCTTGCACGCGCCGCCGCTGGCCTGGGGGCTCGTCGTGTCCGTCGCGTTTGCTGCGCTCCTGTGGCCACGGCTGGGTCCACTCCAGATCCTGCCACTGCTCGTGTTGGTCATCGCGCTCGGCATCGAGACGTTCCAGCCCAACGTGAGTTGGTCTCCGTACTACAAGATTGCGACGCACAGCCTGACGTCGGCGGGCGGTGATCGCTTCATCAACGTCGAGGCCAACGGTGTTCCCCATCAGAACATCGAGAGCATCGCGGTGCGCAAGAAGACCGAGCCCATCTACTTCACGGTGTACGACCGCATTCAGGACAACGCACTGCGGGACGTACTGATCGTCGGCGCCGGCACCGGCAGTGACGTTGCCATCGCTCTTTCCGAGGGTGCCCAACACATTGACGCCGTCGAGATCGATCCTCGCCTGTACCAGCTCGGCAAGGAGTTGCACCCCGACCGGCCGTATGACGACACCCGGGTTGACGTGCACATCACGGATGGTCGTGCCTTTCTGGAGCGGACGAAGAAGCGCTACGACCTGATTCTGTTCTCGCTGCCGGACTCGTTGACGCTGGTGTCGGGCCAATCATCGCTTCGCCTCGAGAGCTACCTCTTCACCCGTGAGGCCATGGACACGGCACGTGAGCACCTTCGGCCGGGCGGGGCGTTCGCGATGTACAACTACTATCGCGAGACCTGGCTCGTGGATCGTCTGGCCAAGACGGTGCAGGCCGCCCATGGTCCGTCGCCTTGCTTCGACAACGTGTCGGCCCAGGGTGGGCTGTCCCTCTTGACCGACTCGCCATATCCGGGAGCCGTGCGATGTGCCGGGAACGCGTGGAGCCCGCTCAGCACCGTCGAGCCCTCGCCGGCGACGGACGACCATCCGTTCGTGTATTTGCGCGACAATGCGATTCCCAGCCTGTATCTGTGGACGATCGCCCTCGTTCTGCTTGCTTCGCTCGCTCTTGTTCGCGCCAATTCCGGCCCGCTCGGCGAGATGCGCGGATACGCCGACCTGTTCTTCATGGGCGTCGCATTCTTGCTGCTCGAGACCAAGAGTGTGGTCCAGTTCTCGCTCTTGTTCGGAACCACGTGGTTCGTGAACGCCCTCGTATTCGCGGGCGTGCTCATCGTTGTGCTGGCAGCCATCCTCGTCGCCCGACGACTGAGGGCAGGCAACGCGTTTGTGCTCTACGGTCTGTTGCTCGTGTCACTCGTCGTGGCATGGGTGACCCCACCGGCGTCGTTGCTGGATCTCGATCCGGTTCCGCGGTTCCTTGCCGCCGTTGCCGTCGCATTCACTCCGATCTTCCTGGCCAACCTGGTTTTCGCCGAACGATTCAAGGGCGTGGGCGCCAGCACGGTGGCGTTCGGCGCCAACCTGCTCGGCGCTATGGTCGGAGGGCTCGTCGAATACGCGGCGCTGATTACCGGCTACCGCACGCTACTCATAGTTACCGGCGTTCTCTATGGGCTCGCCTTCGTCACGGGTCGCAGACACTTCAGATCCTTCGAGCCACCTCCCGACAGCGGTGACGTCGGCGAGCCCCGCAACCCCGTCCAACCCGACCTCTTGCCCGACAGTTAGTAGGTCAAGCGAGGATTGGTGTCTCCTGGCCTGCGCCGGGATGACGGGGGAGCTCGCGCTCCGTCGCCCTTCACGCAGCCGGTCCGGGACCACCTTGCTGGCTGATCCGCGCAGGTGCCGCGCGTCCCTGAAGCCGCCTTCAGCGACGACGGACCGCTGGGTGGCACGAAGCGCCCCATGTTCCAGCGGGTACCGCGTCAGCGGCCGGGTGAGCGCTGCTTCTCCCGCTTACGACTCACCCCGTCTGATGCCTCGATCGGGCGCGCCGCGTGGCCGGGCCGGAGGCTCCACGGGCCGAAGCGGTGTGGATGCCGTGGTCCTTGCGCCGAGCGCGACCCCGGCCGGCGTCAGCCGGACGGGCGTCGCACCACCCCGCCGACACCGCCGAGCAGGTAGACAGCGGACGGTTGCCGCGACCGCGCCGACGAGGAGAAGCTGACGTACTGCTCGAAGCTGGTCAGATCGAGCCAGGCGACGCCGACGGAGACCGCGAAGGCGGCCCCGCCAACAGATGGAGTCACGATGAGCATGGCCACGAGGACGGACACGCAGTCGCCTGAGCTGCACGTTGCCGACAGCCACGATCTGATCCGCGTGCACGGCGCGCGCGAGAACAACCTCAAGGACGTCAGCATCGAGATCCCGAAGCGCCGGCTGACGGTGTTCACCGGCGTCTCCGGCTCGGGCAAGAGCTCGCTGGTGTTCAGCACGATCGCCGCGGAGT
>JAOPUQ010000467.1 GCA_025963425.1 Modestobacter sp.
ATGCCCAGCGCCTCGGCGACCTGCTCTGCGCCCGGCCGGTCGACGCCGGCGAGGTCGGCCAGGGTCCAGGCCACCCGCAGCACCCGGTCGAACCCGCGGACCGACAGCGCACCCCGTTCCAGTGCCCGCTCGGCCAGCGCCAGGGCACTCCGCTCGATCGGCCAGCGCTCCCGGAGCAGCCGGCCGGGCACCTGGCTGTTGAGCGCGCACCCGCTACCGGCCAGCCGGCGGGCCGAGACCGCCCGAGCATCCCGCACCCGCCCGGCGACCGCCGCGGTGGCCTCGGGGGGCGCCAGGCCGTCCAGCCACGCGGCCCGGGTGACCGCCGGCAGGTCGACCCGCAGGTCCACCCGGTCCAGCAACGGCCCGGACAACCGCGACTGGTAGCGGCGGCGCTCCAGGGCGCTGCAGGTGCAGGCCGTGTCACCTGCAGCGCTGGCGCAGGGGCAGGGGTTCGCGGCCAGCACCAGTTGCGTGCGGCACGGGAAGGTCGCCGAGCCGTTGGCCCGGTGGATGGTCACCTGCCCCCGCTCCAGAGGCTGGCGGAGGCTGTCCAGCACCGCGCGGGGAAACTCCGGGGCCTCGTCCAGGAAGAGGACGCCGCGGTGGGCTCGGCACAGCGCACCGGGCCGGATCTGGCCGGAGCCGCCGCCGATCAGTGCGGCCGTCGTCGCCGAGTGGTGCGGCGCCTCGAACGGCGGCCGGGTCGCCAGTGGCGAGCCGGCCGGCAGGGTGCCGGCCACCGACGCGATCGCGGTGACCTCCAGCGCGGCCCGCTCGTCGAGCCGGGGCAGCAGCCCGGGCAGCCGCTCGGCGAGCATCGTCTTCCCGGCGCCCGGTGGGCCGGTGAGGACCAGGTGGTGGCCCCCGGCGGCGGCCACCTCGACCGCGCGCCGGCCGGCCGCCTGGCCGACGACGTCGGCCAGGTCGGGGCCCGGGGGCTCCGGCGGGCCGGGCAGCCGTACGTGTCCCGTCAACCGGGCGCGCCCCGTGAGGTGGCCGACGACCTCGCCGAGGCTGTGCGCTGCGAGCACCCGCACCCCCTCCACGAGGGCCGCCTCGTCGGCGTTGTCGGCGGGGACGACGACCTCCCGATGGCCGGCCGCCGCGGCGGCCAGGACCGCGGGCAGCACGCCGCGGACCGCCCGCAGCGACCCGTCGAGACCGAGCTCGCCCAGCAGCACGAGCGCGGCGACCGCGTCGCGGGACACGACGCCGGCGCCGGCGAGGACCGCCACCGCCAGCGCCAGGTCGAAGCCGCTCCCCTGCTTCGGCATCGCCGCCGGGGACAGCCCGATGGTGACCCGGCGCAGCGGGAACTCGTGGCCGCTGTTGACCACCGCGGCGCGCACCCGGTCCACCGACTGCCGGACGACCGCGTCGGGCAGCCCGACCAGGACCACCGTGGGCACGCCCGAGGCCAGGTCCACCTCCACCTCGACCATCGCGCCCTGCACTCCGGCCAGCCCCACCGACCACGTCCGGGCCAGGCTCATCAGAACGCGTTCCGCAGGTGGGTGACCCGGGCCGGGCCGACCGCGGGCACGAGCACGCCGACGACATCGAAGCGGAGGTCGGGCGCGTGGTGGTCGTGCGCTTCCAGCCAGGCGCGGGCCAATGACCGCAGGCGCTGTCGCTTGACCGCGGTCACCGCCTCGACCGGGTGACCGAAGCCGCTGCCGGTGCGGGTCTTGACCTCGCAGAAGACCAGGGCGGACCCGTCGCGGGCGACGATGTCGAGCTCGCCGGACCGGCAGCGCCAGTTGCGGTCGAGCACCTGGAGGCCGGCGTCGGTGAGGAGGCGGACGGCGACGCGTTCGCCGTAGGCGCCCAGGGCGGCGCGGGGCGGCACGGGCCGCGGGATCGATGGCTGCACCCGTCGACCGTGCGCCGCCGGGGAGGTCTGCGACCAGGCCTCCGGCCGGTCTGTGGACGACGGCCGGCGCTGTGGACGACGGCGGGCCGGTCAGGCCCCCGGGGTGGCAGCCTGCGCCGGTGCGCCCGGGCCGGTCAGGTGATGCGGCCGTTGTCCGGCAGCTCGAGGTCGGGCTTGTCCAGCTCCTCGACGTTGACGTCCTTGAACGTCACCACCCGGACGTTCTTGACGAAGCGGGCGGGCCGGTACATGTCCCAGACCCAGGCGTCGGAGAGCTTGAGCTCGAAGAAGACCTCGCCGCCGGCGTCGCGGACCTGCAGGTCGACGGAGTTGGCCAGGTAGAACCGGCGCTCGGTCTCCACGACGTAGGAGAACTGTCGGACGATGTCCTTGTACTCGCGATAGAGCTGCAGCTCCATCTCGGTCTCGTACTTCTCGAGGTCCTCGGTGCTCATCGCCGCTGCTCCACGAGCACCGGAGAGTCGGTCGGCTGGGTGCTCACCGCCCCATCATCGTGCATCGGTGCCCGGTCCGACAGCGGCGGTGTCCGGGCGGCGTGCGCGTCGCGGGCCCGAGCCACGTTCACGAAGCGCATCCGGTGCTCGGTGCACGGGCCGTGCCGGTCCAGCGCCTCGCTGTGCGCCTCGGTGATGTAGCCCTTGTGCACGGCGAAGCCGTACTGCGGGAAGCGGGCGTCCAGCTCGAGCATCACCCGGTCCCGGGTGACCTTGGCCAGCACCGACGCCGCCGCGACACACGCCGCGACCCGGTCGCCCTTCCAGACCGCGAGGGTGGGCTGGGCCAGGCCGCTGACCGGGAAGCCGTCGGTGAGCGCGTAGTCCGGCTCCGGGTCCAGCACCGAGACCGCGCGCCGCAGCGCCTCGATGTTGGTCACGTGCATCCCCCGGGCGTCCAGCTCGGGCACCGGGATGGCCACCACCGACCAGGACAGCGCGCGGTCGACGACCTCGGCGTAGACCTCCTCGCGCGTGGCGGGGGTCAGCAGCTTGGAGTCGGCCAGGCCGGGCACGCGGCCGCGGCGACCGGCAGGGAGCACGCACGCGGCGGCCACCAGCGGACCGGCGCAGGCCCCCCGGCCGGCCTCGTCGGCGCCGGCGATCGCGGCGAAACCACGCCGGCGCAGGGAGGTCTCCATCGCCCAGAGGTCCTCGGGCGCGGGGGCGGGATCGGGTCGCACGGCCATCGCCGTCCGACCCTACGTCGGTGCGGTCGGCGGGCGGTGCCGGGGCGCGCGACTCCGGCGGGACGCGCCGGGCGTAAGGGCCCGCCTCCCGGCGGGCGGGCCCGTCAGGGGCCACGATGCGCAGGGAGACCCAGCCCGGGCCGATGCCGGGACATGGAACCGCGAGCCGGTCCCCGGGGGAACGGGGACCGACTCGCGGGACGACCACGCCGGACCGTTGAGGGGTCCGGCGCGGCCACCGGTCCGCCCACCGCGAGGTGGGGGGACCGGTCGCGCGGGCGGGCCGGGTGCCGAGGAGGCGGACACCCGCCCCGACGAGAGGGCGGCCGGCGGCTCAGGCCTCGGCGGGGGTCAGGGTGCTGTGCGTGTGGCAGGTGCAGCCCGGGTTGCGGGCCGAGAGCACCAGCGAGACGGCGTGCGCCCGGTCGCGGGCGCCCAGCTTGCGCAGGATCGCCTTGACGTGGGACTTCACGGTGTCCTCGCTGATGAACAGGTTCCGGCCGATCTGACGGTTCGACTGACCCTGGATGAGCTCGTCGAGCACGTCGGACTCGCGCCGGGTGAGCGGCACGGCCGGGGTGAGCTCCTTGGCCACCGGCTCCGCGGAGCCCTCGGTCCGGCGGATCTGCGGGTCGACCACGGTGCGGCCGGCGCGGGCGGCCAGGATGGCCCAGCCCAGCAGGGTCGGCGAGGTGTTCATCAGCAGGTAGCCGCGGACACCGGCGGCGAGCGCCTCGTTGACCACGGCCGCGTCCTCGGAGGTGGCCAGGGCGACGATCGCGACCTGGGGAAAGCGGCGGCGGATGTCGCGACAGGCGTTGAGCGTCTCGGCCCGGCCGGCGCCCAGCTCCACCACGACGGCGTCCGGGCGGGCGGACTCGGCCAGGGTCAGCGCACGACGCGCCTCGCCCGGCGTCCCGACGGCCTGCATGCCGGCCGTCTCGTTGATCATGCTGAGCAACCCACGGCGCAGGACCGGGGCGTCAGCGAGGATGAGCACGCGGGTGACGCCGCGGGTGTTCGCCAGAGGTGCAGACATTACTTTGACTCTCCGTTCGGGATCCGGTGACTCTCAGTTTCTCCATCGGATGGGTGAACGGAGTGCTTGAACAACTTCTCTCAATTACTTTCCGAACGCGCGCACATTGTTGCCGGATGACCCCATTACCCCGATCAGGCGAATGGGACGCCGATACGGCGTGTTCGGCCCTGTCCGGGCACCACAACGGCGTCAGTCGCCGGGCGCGTCCCGGCCCGGACGCGTGCGCGGCGCGGGCCGGGTGCGCCGCCAGCCGGTGCCCGGTGGCCGCCGGGAC
>JAOPUQ010000493.1 GCA_025963425.1 Modestobacter sp.
ACGATCCAGGCGCAGCGCCACGACTACAACGGCAAGGTCCTCTCCATCCGCGCGGAGGACCTCAAGTCGCTGGCGATCATCTACGACATGAGCCCCGACGAGCTGACCACCCGGCTGATCGAGTGGGGTGTGCTCTCCCCCGGCGCCGACGGCGTCGGCTACGCCACCGAGGACGACGATCCGCTGGACTGGGAGCGTCGCCGCACCTCGCGCTGACGTCCGCCACCGCACGGCTGCAGCAGTGAACGCCGAGGGCCCGTTCCGACTCCGGAACGGGCCCTCGGCGTTTCAGCGGTGCGAGCTCAGGTGGGGATCTCGGCCTTGACGATGCCGCCGAGCACGCCGTTGACGTAGGCCGGCGAATCGTCGGTGGACAGGCTCTTGGCCAGCTCCACCGCCTCGTCGATGACCACCGCGTCGGGGACGTCGTCCACCCAGAGCAGCTCGTAGACCGCCATCCGCAGCACGGCGCGGTCGACGTCGGGCAGCCGGTCCAGCGACCAGCCGGAGGCGTGCTCCTCGATCAGCTCGTCGATCCGGGCGGCGTGCTCCACGACGCCCTCGACCAGCCGGACGGCGTGCTCCGGCACCGGCGGGTTGCCGTCGGCGATGCGGTCCCGCAGGACGGCGAGCGGGTCGCTGCTGCGCAGGTCGGCCTCGTAGAGGACGTCGACCGCGCGCTTGCGGGCCTTCGTACGGGCACCCATCAGATCACGTCTCCCGGCTCGCCGAGCGAGGTCAGCTGACCCGGCCGAGGTAGCGGCCGTCGCGGGTGTCGACCTTGAGCTTCTCGCCGGTGGTGATGAACAGCGGGACCTGGATCTCCGCACCGGTCTCCAGGGTGGCCGGCTTGGTGCCGCCGGTGGAGCGGTCACCCTGCAGGCCCGGGTCGGTGTGCTGGACGATCAGCTCCATGGTCACCGGGAGCTCGACGTACAGCGGTGTGCTGTCGTGCACCGCCACGATGACCTCGGTGTTCTCCAGCAGGTAGTTCGACCCGTCGCCGAGGGTCGCCGCCGACACCGGGATCTGGTCGAACGTGTCGCCGTCCATGAAGACGTAGTCGGCGCCGTCCTGGTACAGGTAGGTCATCGAGCGCTTGTCCACGTTGGCCGTCTCGACCTTCGTGCCGGCGTTGAACGTCCGGTCGACGACCTTGCCGGAGAGCACGTTCTTCAACGTGGTGCGCACGAAGGCGCCGCCCTTGCCCGGCTTCACGTGCTGGAAGTCGGTCACGGTCCACAGCTGGCCGTCCAGGTTCAGGACGGTGCCGTTCTTGAGATCGTTGGTGGTTGCCATCTAGAGGACCAGCAGTTCCTTGCTCGTGAGGGTCAACAACTCGGGCTCGTCGTCCGTGACGATCAGGGTGTCCTCGATCCGGACACCGCCATGGCCGGGCAGGTAGACGCCCGGCTCCACGGTGACGGCCATGCCGGCAGCCAGCCTACCTGCGCCCAGCGCCGAGATGCCCGGAGCCTCGTGGATCTCCAGCCCGACACCGTGGCCCAGGCCGTGGGTGAAGTGGTCGCCGTGGCCGGCCGCGACGATGAGGTCGCGCGAGGCGGCGTCCACGGCGGTCACCTCCGCGCCCACCGCCAGCGCCGCCCGGCCGGCCGCCTGCGCGGCGGCGACCAGCGCGTAGACCTCCTGCTGCCAGTCGGCGGCGTGCCCGAGCACGAGGGTGCGGGTCATGTCGGAGTGGTAGCCCTGGACGGTCGCGCCGAAGTCGAGCTTGAGGAAGTCGCCGTCACGCAGCACCGTGGCGTCGGGGCGGTGGTGCGGGATCGCCGAGTTCGCGCCGGTGGCCACGATCGACTCGAACGACGGCGCCTCCGCGCCCAGGATGAGCATCCGGGCGTCCAGCTCGTGACCGACCTGCAGCTCGGTGCGCCCCGGTCGCAGCGCCCCCTCGGCGGCCAGTTCGGCCAGCGCCCGGTCGGCGACCGCGCAGGCCCGGCGCAGCGCCTCGACCTCGCCGTCGTCCTTGATCGCGCGCAGTGCCTCGACGGCCCGGCGGATGCTGACCAGCTCCGGCACGGTGCCGCCGTCAGCGGCGTCGGCGAGGACCCGCTCCAGGCCGCGGAGCCCGTCGACGGTGACATCGTGGGACTCGAACCCGAG
Organism: Modestobacter sp.; assembly: GCA_025963425.1. Taxonomy (GTDB): domain Bacteria; phylum Actinomycetota; class Actinomycetes; order Mycobacteriales; family Geodermatophilaceae; genus Modestobacter. The sequence continues at coordinate 2,122 of JAOPUQ010000493.1, forward strand.
CCGGCCGGCGCCCCGCCGGACCGCGGCGGCGGCCAGCGCAGAGACCGTGCCGCGGTCGACGAGCAGCTCGAGGTCGGGGACCTGGGTCGATGCCTGCGTGGTGTACCGGCCGTCGGTGCCGAAGAGGTCGCCGCCGTCGGTGCGCAGCAGCAGCGCGCCGTTGGAGCCGGTGAAACCGGTCAGGTATCGCACGTTGAGCAGGTTGGTGACCAGGACGGCGTCCAGCCCGGCCTCGGCGGCGGTGGCCCGCAGCCGGTCGCGGCGCCCGGCCTCCCGCTCGCTCATCGCGCGCCCTTCTCCACGAGCCACCGCAGCGCCAGCGCGTAGCCCTGCACCCCGAGCCCGGCGATCACCCCGTCGGCGACCCGCGAGACATAGGAGAAGTGCCGGAACTCCTCGCGGGCGTGGATGTTCGTGATGTGCACCTCGACCAGCGGTGCGGTGAGCCCGGCCAGCGCGTCGTGCAGCACCACGGAGGTGTGCGACCACCCACCGGGGTTGATGACCACCGGGTCGCCGGCGTCGGCGGCGTCGAACACCCAGCCGAGCAGCTCGGCCTCCGAGTCGGTCTGCCGAACCCGCACCTCGACGCCCAGCTCTCCGGCGGCGGCCTCGATCAGCTGCACCAGCTCGGCGTGGGTCGTCGTCCCGTACTTCTCCGGCTCCCGCTTGCCGAGGCGGCCGAGGTTCGCGCCGTTGAGCACCTGGATCGTCATGCGTTACCCACTTCGGAGACGGCCGCCCAGGCGGCGTCGAGCCACGCCTGGTCGGGGTCGGTCAGGATGCCGGGCCGGCCGAGCCCGTCGAGGACGACGAAGCGCAGCGCCGCGCCGCGGGCCTTCTTGTCCACCCGCATCACCGACTGCAGCCGGTCCCAGTTCCCGCGGTAGCTGGTGGGCAGCCCCATCGCGGCGACCAGCTCGCGGTGCCGGTCGGCGTCGGCGCGCGACAGCCGGCCGGCCTGGACGGCGAGTTCGGCGGCGAAGACCAGTCCGACCGCGACCGCCTCGCCGTGCCGCCAGCCGAAGTCCTCGACCCGCTCGATGGCGTGGGCCAGCGTGTGGCCGTAGTTGAGGAACTCGCGCCGCCCGGTGTCGTAGAGGTCCTCACCGACGGCGTCGGCCTTGACCTGCACCGCCCGGGTGATCAGCTCGGCGGTGTCGCGGTGGCCGGTCGGGTCGGCCGCGAGCAGCTCCAGCACCCGGCCGTCGGCGATGAAGCCGCACTTGACCACCTCGGCCAGCCCGGAGCGGAACTCCGCCTCGGGCAGGGCGTCCAGCGCGTCGGTGTCGGCGAGCACGGCGGTCGGCGGGTGGAAGGCGCCCACCAGATTCTTGCCGGCGGCGGTGTTGATGCCGGTCTTCCCACCGACGGCGGCGTCGACCATGCCCAGCAGGCTGGTCGGCACCTGGACGACGCGGACGCCGCGCAGCCAGGTGGCGGCCAGGAACCCGGCCAGGTCGGTCACCGCTCCCCCGCCGAGCCCGACGACGGCGTCGGAGCGGGTCAGCCCCAGCCGGCCGAACTCCTCCCACGCACCGATGGCCACCTCGGCGGACTTGGCCGCCTCACCGTCGGGCACGACGACCGCCTCGGCGGCCACGCCGGCCTGCTGCAGCGTCTCCACCGCGGCCCCGGCCGCGGCAGCCAGCGGCGGGGCGTGCACCACGACCGCGCGGGGGGTGCCGGCGAGGACGACTCCCAGCTCGACCTGTGCCCCGGGGCCGATGACGACCTCGTAGGGCCGCTCGCCGGCGACGGTCACCCGCTGCGCGCCGGAGGTCACGCCCCGGCTCCGTGTCCGGCGGACGCCTGCAGGCCGGCCAGCACGTCGGCGACGACGTCCTCGACCGCCCGGCCGCCGGTGGACACGGTCAGCGTCGCCACCTCGCCGTACAGCGGGGCCCGGGTCTCCAGCATCGTGCGCAGCATCGCCCGGGGGTTGAGGCCCAGGATCGGGCGGTCCCGGGACAGCCCCACCCGGTGGGCCGCCGAGGGCAGGTCGACGTCCAGCCAGACGACCGCGCAGCCGGCCCGGCCGTGGGCCACCAGCAGCCGGCGGGTGTCCTCGTTGGTCACGGCACCACCGCCGAGGGCCAGGACGCCGCGGTGCTCGGCCATCGCCCGGGCCACCGCCGCCGCCTCCAGGGCGCGGAAGTGCGGCTCGCCGTGCTGGACGAACAGGTCGGCGACCGTGCTGCCGGCGGTGGCCTCGACGTCGCGGTCGGTGTCCCGGAACGGCACCCCGAGGGCGTCGGCGACCGCCGTCCCGACCGTGGTCTTGCCCGACGCCGGTGGCCCGACGAGGACCAGCAGCGGACCCATGGCGTTCACGAGAACGGCAGGGCGTCGAGGTAGGAACGCACGTTGCGGCGGGTCTCGGTCACCGAGTCGCCGCCGAACTTCTCCAGCACGGCGTCGGCCAGCACGAGGGCGACCATCGCCTCCATCACCACGCTGCCGCGCGGCACGGCGCAGGCGTCGCTGCGCTGGTTGATCGCCACGGCGGCCTCGCCGGTGGAGACGTCGACCGTGGCCAGGGCTCGTGGGACGGTGCTGATCGGCTTCATCGCCGCACGCACGCGGAGCACCTCGCCGTTGGTCATCCCGCCCTCGATGCCGCCGGCCCGGTCGGTGACCCGCCGGATCCGGGCCCCGTCCCCGTCCGTGGTGGACAGCTCGATCTCGTCGTGGGCCACCGAGCCCCGGCGGCGGGCGGTCTCCAGCCCGTCGCCGACCTCGACGGCCTTGACCGACTGCACGCCCATCAGCGCACCGGCCAGCCGGGAGTCCAGCCGGCGGTCCCAGTGCACGTGGCTGCCCAGGCCCGGCGGCAGGCCGTGCACCACGACCTCGATGACGCCGCCGAGGGTGTCGCCGGACTTCCGGGCGTCGTCGATCTCGGCGACCATCAGGCCGCTGGTGTCCGGGTCGGCGCAGCGCACGGGGTCCTCGTCGATGCGCGGGTTGTCCTCGGCGCCGGGGAGCACGCCCTCGGGGACGGTCACCGGGCCGATGGCGACGACGTGGCTCACCACCCGGGCACCGAGCACCTGGTGCAGGAACGCCTGCGCCACGGTGCCCAGCGCCACGCGGGCGGCGGTCTCCCGGGCGCTGGCCCGCTCCAGGACCGGCCGGGCGTCGTCGAAGCCGTACGTCTGCATGCCCGCCAGGTCGGCGTGCCCAGGTCGCGGCCGGGTCAGCGGGGCGTTGCGGGCCTGTCCGGCGAGCACCTCGGCATCGACCGGGTCGGCGGACATCACCGTCGACCACTTGGGCCACTCGATGTTGCCGACGGCGATCGCGATGGGACCGCCCTGCGTGCGCCCGTGCCGGACGCCGCCGCTGATGGTCACCGCGTCGGTCTCGAAGCTCATCCGGGCGCCCCGGCCATGACCCAGCCGCCGACGGGCGAGCTGGGCGTCGACGTCGGAGGTCTGTACCTCCACGCCGGCGGGCAGGCCCTCCAGGACGGCGGTGAGCTGCTGGCCGTGCGACTCGCCTGCGGTCAGCCAGCGCAACATGCCGAGGATTCTGCCAGCACCGCATTCCCGGTCCACCGGTCAGGCACCCGGGAGCGGCCCCGCCAGCGCCAGCGCGACGTACGCCCCGGCCAGCAGCGGGGGTCCGAAGGGGACGGCGGACCGCCAGCCGGCCCGCCCGACCGCCATCAGCACCAGCGAGCCGAGCGCCCCGGCGAGGAACCCGACGAGGACCCCGGCGATCAGCACGCCCCACCCCGCCCAGCCCAGCGCGAGGCCGAGCAGGCCGAGCAGCTTGACGTCGCCGAGGCCGAAGCCGGCCGGGCTCACCAACCGGGCACCCCCGGCGACGGCGAGGGTGACCAGGGCCGCGACGACCGCACGCAGCAGCGCGGGCGCGCTGCCGGTGACCGCGGCGTCTACCGCCAGCGCCGCGGTGCACACGACGGCCGCCGGGTAGGTAACCCGGTCGGGCAGCCGGTGCACCGCCAGGTCGACGCCGGCCAGGACCACGGCGGCACCACCGAACCAGGCCAGGGCGGCCGCGGCGGGCCGATGCCCGGCCACCGCCGGCCCGGCGCCCAGCGCCGCTGCCGAGACGAGGGAGGTCACCGCCATCCGGACCGCCGAGGGACGGGCGGCGGGGTCCCGGGTGGCCAGCCGGACGGTCGTGGCCGCCAGCCACGGACCGAGCAGCAGCCCGCCCACCGCGGCGGTCAGCACCCAGCCCAGCCAGCCCCCGGGCACGTCGCGGCCGGGTCAGCCGAAGAGGGCGGACCGCATCGCCGCGATCGGCGCCGGGTACCCGGTGATCAGCTCCACCTGGAGGGTGGCCTGCCAGAACAGCACCTCGAGGCCGCTGATCGCCGTCCCGCCCGCGGCCTGCACCCGCTGCGCCAGCGGGGTGGGCCAGCCGGCGTAGAGGACGTCGAGCACGGTCTGCCCGGGCCGCCACTCCAGGGCGGCCACGGTCGGCTGCCCGCCGACCGGGACGGTGCTCACGACCACCGGCGCGTCCACCGGCCCGGCGGTGTCCAGCCGGTGCACGGTGGCCGGCACGTCCAGGACGTCCAGGACCCGCATCAGGTCCGCGGCGCGGGCCGGCTCGCGGACGTGCACGTCGACCTGCCGGACCCCCAGGGACGCCAGCGCGGCCACCGCGGCGGCCGCGGTACCGCCGGCGCCCAGGACGGCGGCGTGCTCGACCTGCTCGACACCGCCCAGCTGCAGGGCCATGCCCACGCCGGTGACGTCGGTGTTCTCCGCGCGCCAGCCGGTGGGGGTCCGGACCAGGGTGTTCGCCGCCCCCAGCAGCAGCGGCAACGCGTCGACCTCGTCGGCGACCCGGACCGCGGCCTGCTTGCACGGCATGGTCACCGAGAAGCCGCGCCACTCCGGGCCCAGCCCGGCCAGCAGGTCCGGGACGTCCTCGGCACCGACGTCCAGCGCGTCATAGGTCCAGTCGTGCAGGCCCAGGGCGGCGTACGCCGCCCGGTGCATCAGCGGTGACAGGGAGTGGCTGACCGGGCGGCCGAGGACCGCGGCCCTCATCCGTTGGGGTGGTCGCGCAGCCACTGCTGGAACATCAGCACGTTCTGCTGGTGCTCCGCGGCGGTCACGGCGAACCGGGTGTCACCGGTGTCGGGGTCGACGACGACGAAGAACAGCCACTCACCGGGGGTCGGCGACAGCACCGCCTCCAGCGCCTGCTCCCCGGGGTTGCTGATCGCACCCGGCGGCAGCCCGTCGTTGGCGTAGGTGTTGTACGGCGAGGGGTTGGCCCGGTCCTCGGCGCTGGTGGTGACCCCCGCCTTGCCGTTGGCATAGTTCACGGTGGTGTCCAGCTGCAGCCGCATGCCGTCGGCCAGCCGGTTGTCCAGCACCTGGGCGACCTTGCCCATGTCCTCGACCGAGCCGGCCTCGGCCTGCACGATGCTGGCCTTCGTGAGCACGGTCAGCCGCTGGTCGACCGGGACCTGGAGGGCATCGAGCGCCTGCACGGCGCGGGCGACCATCGGCTTGAGGACGTCGACGGGCGCGGTGCCGGGCTCGACGTCGTAGGTGGCCGGGAAGAGGAAGCCCTCGAGCAGCCCGTTGGCGTAGGCCGGCAGGCCCAGGCTCGCGGTGTCCGTGGCCGCCGCCTGCAGCTCCGGCAGCGCGATGCCGGTCGCGTCGGCCACCCGCTGCAGCGTCTGGGCGACCGTCAGCCCCTCGGGCACGGTGACCCGGGACAGCTGCCGGGTGGCCGGGTCCAGCAGCAGGTCCAGCGCCGAGGAGCCCGACATCTGCTCGGCCATCCGGTAGACGCCCGGCTGGATGCTCGTCGCCTGCGCGTGGGCCTTGGCGGCGTCCAGGAACGGGGCGCCGGAGGCGATGACGTCGGCCTCGACCAACGTGCCGGCGATGGCGCGCAGGCTGTCGCCGTCGTTGATCCGGATGTCCACGCTGCCCGAGCCCGCGCCGCTGTAGTCCTCGGCGGCGGGGTTGATCGCCCGCAGCAGCGCCTGGCCGCCGAAGACGACCCCGGCGACCACCGCGGCCAGCACCAGGAGCGACAGCACCGCGGCCACCGGACGCCGGCGCTTGCGCGTCCGGCCGCCACCGGCACCGCGGCCGCCGCGGCCGCCGCCGGACCCGCCGCCGTCCCGGTGGTCGTCGAGGTGGTCGTCGAGGTGGTCGTCGGTGTCGTCGAAGTAGCCGTCGTCGACGGCGATGACCTCCAGCCCGCCGGTCTCGTCGAAGACGGCGTGGCCGTCGTCGTCGATGAGACCGTCGTCCTGCCCGGGCTGCTCGTCGGGGTCCTCAGCCGGCACGTGGTGCCGGGAGTGCACCGCGGTGGCGGTCAGCCCCGAGGCCGCGCCCACCTCGTCGTCGTCCAGCGGCCTGACGAGCAGGTCGCCGGTCGGCAGCTCGGCGTCGCGCACGTCCCTGCCCGGGCCGGCCGGCGCACGGTCCGCGGCGCGGCGGCCGCCCAGTCGGGGGCGGCT
>JAOPUQ010000495.1 GCA_025963425.1 Modestobacter sp.
GCGCGGTCGTGGGCCTGGACGACGACGACATCGGGTTCGCCGACATCGACGTCTACGCACCCCGCACCGCCACCGGCTGAGACGTCCGGCCCCCCTGTGGGGCCGGGGCCGGTGGGCGGTAGGCTGACCGGCGAAGGGGCTGTGGCGCAGTCCGGTAGCGCACCTCGTTCGCATCGAGGGGGTCAGGGGTTCAATTCCCCTCAGCTCCACCCCGTTCCACCTCAGGCCGGGCCTCTCGGGGCCCGGCCTGAGTCGTTCGAGGTGAGCGGGTCCCCAGGGTGGACGCGCAGTGACACGCCTGTGACTCATGGCGACCGTTCGGTCGCTGCCCGCCGCCGACCTGAGACGCAGCGTCAGAACGCGACCGTCGCGGGCGGCCATCGTGGTCACCCAGGGGTTCGCCGGTCGCCGGACGCCTGATAGTTGCGCGATGATCTCCCTCACCGCCTCCGCGCGGAACGGCGCCCGCGCCCGGCGCCCGCACGCCGGTCGGTCCACGGCACGGGGTCTGCTGCGTGTCCTCCTCGTCGCTCTCGTGGCGGGAGCCGGTGTGGTGGCGGCGACCCCCGCCGCGGCGGGGCCCGCACTGCCGGCGGGGTTCGTCCTCCAGGACATGCCCTCCGGGCAGAGTGAGCTGTTGACCGGCGTCGCCTTCGCACCGGACGGCAGTTACTTCACCGCCGGGAAGAACGGCCGGGTGGCGTGGGTGTCGGCGACCGGCGAGGCCAGGACGCTGGCCGAGCTCGACGTCGACAACACCGGGGACCTGGGCCTGACCTCCCTGGCCGTCGCCGGCGACTACGAGTCCTCCGGGGTGGTCTACACCGCCCGCGCGGCCTCCGTGGGGGGACAGACCACGATGCGCGTGAGCGCGTGGACGGCGGCCGGCGCGCCGTCGCCCACCTCGCTGACCGACGAGCGCGTCATCTGGGACCTGCCGGCCACCGCGATCGTCCACGCGACCACCGGGCTGGTCGCCGCTCCGGACGGGACGTTGTGGGTGAGCATCGGGGACAGCTCCGACTTCACTGTCGTGGACCCCCAGGCGCTGCGCGCGCTGGACACGACCGTCGGTTACGGCAAGGTCCTGCACGTCCTCCCCGACGGTCGAGGGGTGCCGGGCAACCCGTTCTACGACCCGGCGGACCCCTCTTCCTGGCAGAGCCGCATCTACGCAAGCGGCTTCCGCAGCCCCTTCCGCTTCAGCCTCGACCCGACGACCGGCGCGCCGGTCGTCGGTGACGTCGGGTGGAACGCCTGGGAGGAGGTGGACCTGGTCCGGCCGGGCGCGAGCTACGGATGGCCGTGCTGGGAGGGCCGGACGCCGACCCCCGGCTATGCGGACCTGGCCGCCTGTCAGGGGGTGGGGAACGTCGAGCCGCTGTGGACCTACCAGCACGGCCCGCAGGGCACCTGCGTGACCGGGGGAGTCATCTACACCGGGGCCTCGTATCCGGAGGAGTACCGCGGGGCCTACTTCTTCGGCGACTACTCCTCCCAGCGCCTCTACACCCTCCGCCACGACGACCAGGGGCAGCTCACCCGCGCACCGGAGGACGCCGGCTTCGGCGTCGACATCGGCGGGCCGGTCGACTTCGGCACCGCCGCCAACGGCGACATCGTCTACGCCGACATCGGCGGGTCGACGCTCAAGCGGCTGGTCTACGTCCCGGGCAACCGCCCGCCGTCGGCCGAGGCCACCACCACGACCGACCCGGTCACCCGCACCGTCACCTTCGACGGCAGCGGGTCCGGTGACCTCGACGGCGACCCGATCACCCTCGAGTGGGACTTCGGCGACGGTTCGGGAGCCTCCGGCGTACGGGTCAGCCACGTCTACGCGGCACCGGGCACGGCGCCGGTGACCGCACTGCTCACGGTGACCGACGCGCAGGGCGCGCGTTCGTCGACGTCGTTCCCCGTCGTGCCGGCGAACGAGGTCCCGGTGGTCACCCTCACCGGGCCACCACCGGGCCGGCAGTTCGCGGTCGGCGACCGGGTCCGGGCCAGGGCCACCGCCACCGACCGGGAGGACGGTCGGCTCCCGGTCACCTGGAGCGCGGTGCTCGTGCACTGCAGTGGGGGCTACTGCCACCAACACCCCGGTGAGTCGTTCACCGGCGCCAGGTTCAACCGGCCGTTCGAGGACCACGGCGACCAGACGCGGTGGGAGATCACCGCCACGGCGACCGACCGCTTCGGCGTGCAGGGCCGGCAGAGCTTCATCGCCGAACCCCGCTTGCGCACGCTGACGGTCGCGGCGAGCACGCCCAGTGCGATCACGGTGAACGGGGTCGCCCGGGCCAGCACGGAGGTCACCGTCGGGGCGCGCGTCTCGGTGATCGCCCCGACGGTCGCCAGTGACGGGGTCGCGACGTTCGAACGCTGGGACGACGGTGCCGCACGTGCGCGGGAGCTGAGGATGCCCGACCGCGACCTGGCCCTCTTCGCCGTGTACGTGACGCCGCCCGACCGGCCGGCCACCGCAGACGGCAGTGCTGCGCGCGGTGGCCGGTGAACCCACCGCCGCGCCGACGTCCAGCGCGGGCTACCTCCGCTGGACCGCCGCGACCGGGCAGGTCACCGACCGGCCCTACCGGGCCGCGCCGCGGAAGTCCGGGCGCCGCTTCTCCGCGAAGGCGCGGACGCCCTCCTGGCCCTCGGGGTCGGCCGCGGACTCCGCGATCAGCCGCGCCTCGTCGTCCAGTTGCTCGTCCAGGGTGCGGGTCACCGCCCGCCGGACCAGCCCTCGGGTACGCACCATCGCGTGCACCGGGCCGGCGGCGACCTGGTGGGCGAGCGCGACGGCGGAGTCGAGCAGCGCCTCGTCGTCCACCAGCCGGGCGACCAGACCGAACAGGTGGGCATCGGCGGCGTGCAGTGTGCCGTCGGTGAGCATCAGCTCGAGCGCGCGCGGGGCGCCGAGGGCGCGGGTGAGCGCCCAGGAGGTGCCGCCGTCGGGGGAGAAGCCCAGCGCGCCGTAGGCCGGCCGCAGCTTCGTCGAGCGGGCGCAGACCACGATGTCGCAGGCGCCGAGCAGGCCCAGGCCCGCTCCGGCCACCGCGCCGTGCACGCCGGCCACCACCGGGACGTCGCAGTACAGCACCGCCCGGACCACCTCGTGCCACGCCTCGGCCAGCCGGCTGACCAGCGCGGGCAGGTCCTCGGCGGCGGCGAACACGCGCACGTCCCCGCCCACGCAGAACCGGGGGCCGTTCGCGGTCAGCAGCACCGCGCGGGTCCCGGCCGGACGCTGGGCGAAGGCGGCGGTCAGCTGCTCGGCCATCGGCAGGTCGACCGGGTTGCCGGCGTCCCCGTTGTCCAGCGTCACCCGCCAGACGTCGCCGTCCACTGCCGTGGTCACCCGGTGTTGACTCGCCCCGGTCGCTGGGGTGCTCATCGTCGTCCTCCCTGGGCCGGCGCCGCGCCGGCCCGACAGTCACCGTAGGGCTCAGGAGCGCGCGGCGGACTGGTTCCGGGCCACGAGCTCCGGCTCGACCTCCTGATCGATGGCGCCGGGTGCGCCGCCGAACTCGTCGGCGACCTCCCCGGCGACCTCCCCGGCGACGTCGCCGTCCGGCTCGCCCGACGCGGCCAGGTCGGCGTCGGCCCGGCTGAGCATCCGGGGCCCGGAGGAGAGGACCAGCACAGCCGCGACGACGGCCACGGCGCCGACGGTGAACGGCACGTGCACGGTGAAGTGCTCGGCCAGCTTGCCCGCGGCGAAGGGGGCCAGGCCGCCGCCCAGGAAGCGGACGAAGCCGTAGGCGGCCGACGCGACCGGCCGCTCGACCGGCGCGACGAGCATGACCGCCTGGGTGGTCAGCGTGTTGTTGATGCCGATGAAGGCGCCGCTGACGATGACCGTGACGATCAGCGCCGCGGTCTTGTCGGCGAGGACCGCCATGACCGCCAGGTCGACGGCGAACAGGCCCAGGGCGGCGTAGAGCGAGCGCGCCGTGCCGAACCGGGCCTGCAGGCGCGGGGCGCCGATGACCGAGAAGAAGGCGACCAGCAGGCCCCAGCCAAAGAAGACGAAGCCGAGCTGGATCGCCGACAGGCCCATCGGGAACGGCGCGAAGCCGAGCATGGTGAAGAAGCCCCAGTTGTAGAGCAGTGCGGTGATGCTCATGGTCAGCAGCCCGCGGTGGCGCAGCGCCTTCAGCGGCGCGAGCAGCGAGCTCGGCTGGGCCGGCTTCGGGGTCTTGTCCAGCAGCACCAGGGTGGCGATCAACGAGATGGCCATCAGCGTCGCGACGCCGAAGAACGGCCCCCGCCAGCTCACCTCGCCCAGCAGGCCGCCGACCAGCGGGCCGCCGGCGATGCCCAGGCCGAGCGCCGCCTCGTAGAGCACGATCGCGCCGGCGAAGCCGCCGGAGGCCGAGGCCACGATGACCGCCAGCGAGGTGGCGATGAACAGCGCGTTGCCCAGGCCCCAGCCGGCCCGGAAGCCGACGATCTGCCCGATGGAGCCCGACGAGCCGGCCAGCGCGGAGAAGACGACGATGATCGCCAGGCCGGAGATCAGCGTGCGCTTGGCGCCCAGCCGGCTGGAGACCCAGTTGGTGCCGAGCATCGCGACCGCGGTGACCACCAGGTAGCTGGTGAACAGCAGCGTCACCTGGCTGGGCGTGGCGTCCAGCTGCTGGGAGATCGCCGGCAGGATCGGGTCGACCAGGCCGATGCCCATGAAGCTGACCACGCAGGCCAGCGCGACGGCGTAGACCGCCTTGGGCTGGTCGAACATGCTGCTCGTGCCCGTGGAGCCGTGTGCGGTCACCGGGTCACCTCCGGTTCGTGGTCGGGTGGTCAGGAGTGCGCGAGGACGCCGGCGAGCCGGGCCAGCGCGGGGAGTGCGTCGGCGATCTGCCGGACGTCGTCGTCCGCGAGCCGGGAGAGCGGGCCGCTGAGCCGAGCGGCGCGGGCGGTGCGCCGCCGGTCGAGCAGGTCGTCGCCGGCCGGGGTCAGCGCGATCAGCACGGCCCGGCCGTCGGTCGGGTCACCCTGCCGCGCGACCAGGCCCTGCTCGGCCAGGCGGGCGACCAGCGTGGTCATCGACGGCTGGGTGATCCCCTCGGTCGAGGCCAGCCCGGTCAGCCGGACGGGCCCCTGGTGCCGCAGCGTGGTCAGCGTCGCGGCGGCGGTGAGGCTGAGCCCCTGCCGGGTGAGGGTGAGGCGGCGCAGTCCGACGACCACGTCGTCCAGGTGTGCGGCGAGCTCGGCACGGTCGACGTCCACACGTCAGTTGTACTGCCCAACTATGTATCCGACCAGCCGGGGTGAGCGGGATCTCAGCTCAGCCGGCCGGCCGGCTCAGAACCAGGAGGGGAACCACATCCGCTGCACCCACTCCGGGTAGGACAGCGGCTGCCCGGTCAGCACCGGGTAGAAGAAGACGAAGGTCATCGCCACCACGGCCAGGTAGAGGCTGACCGCGCCCAGGCCGAACTGGCGGCGGAACGGGGTCGCCCCCGCCGGTCCGAGGACGTCCTGGAGCGCGAGGGTCACCGCCAGCACGAAGAACGGCAGCGCCGGGGCCATGTAGAAGATGAACATCGTCCGGTCCAGGTTGACGAACCAGGTGAGCCAGCCGGCCCCGATGCCCAGGGCGGCGACCATCGCGGCCGGGTCCCGGCGGGCGGCGATCCGCCAGACCAGCCAGAGCATCGCCGGGGCGAAGGCGAACCAGAGCGTCGGCGTCCCGACCATCAGGATGTAGCGGATCACCTGGTCGCCGGCGGAGTCGGTGAGCCCCTGCGGGTTCCACAGCAGGATCGGCCGGCCGTCGACCAGCCACGACCACGGCCCGGACTCCCACGGGTGGGGGGTGGACAGGCCGCTGTGGAAGGTCAGCCAGTCGCCGTGCATGTGCCACAGCGAGCGCAGCGGCCCGGGCACGAAGGAGAATGCGGTGTCCGGGTGCTGGTCGGCCCAGTGCCGGCCCTGCGAGGTCTCGCCCAGGAACCAGCCGGTGAAGGACGCCAGGTAGGTCAGCACCGGGACGACGGCCAGCGCCCACAGCGCGCCGGGCAGCCCGCGCCGCGCGGCGACCACCGTGGGGCGGCG
>JAOPUQ010000501.1 GCA_025963425.1 Modestobacter sp.
GCGCGTCCAGGCCGGATCAGGCGGGGATGCTGTCCGCCGCGCGCTCCAGATCGGCGACCACGATCTTCCGCATGCCGAGCATCGCCTGCATCGCCCGCTGCGCACGCCCCGGGTCGGGGTCGCCGAGCAGCTCGGCCAGCCGCTTCGGCACGACCTGCCACGAGACGCCGAACTTGTCCTTGAGCCAGCCGCAGGGGCCCTCCTCGCCACCCTCGGACAGCCGCGTCCAGTAGTGGTCGACGTCCTCCTGGTCGGCGCAGGCGATCTGGAAGCTGATCGCCTCGCTGAACGTGTAGTTCGGCCCGCCGTTCAGCCCGACGTAGGGCTGACCGTCCAGCGACCACTCCACGGTCAGCGCGCTGCCCTCGGGGAAGGGCATGCCGGGGCCGTAGCGGGACACCGACGTGATCGTCGAGTTGGGGAAGATCGCGACGTAGTGCTCGGCTGCCTGCTCGGCCGCGCCGTCGAACCACAGACAGGGCGTCGTCCTGGGCATCGGGTGCTCCTCTCGTCCCGGGTCCATCCCGGCTGCAGCTGTAGACCCTGCCATCCGCGGGAACTCATCGGCGGTCCTCCGCGCGGGTCGTCCGGGGTGCCGGTGGCGAGGCGGTGCGGAGCCCCGGGAGAGGATCCCCCGGACGCACCGACCGCCCAGGAGGACGACGATGACCGACCCGGCCAGCACCCCCGACGCCCCCGCGTGGTTCCAGCGGGCGCTGGCCGACGCGCCGGTCCACCGCGAGGTCACCGTCGAGGGGGCTGCCGTCCACTACCGGGTGTGGGGTGAGCCCGGCGCGCCCGGTGTCGTGCTGGTCCACGGCGGGGCCGCGCACTCGGGGTGGTGGGACCACGTCGCCCCGCAGCTGACCGGTCGCCGGGTGGTGGCGCTGGACCTGTCCGGGCACGGCGACAGCGGCCGGCGCGAGGGCTATGACGGGCATCTCTGGGCGCGGGAGGTCGTGGCCGTGGCGGCGACCGAGGGCCTGGAGCGCCCCGTGGTCATCGGCCACAGCATGGGCGGCTGGGTGGCGGTGACCGTCGGCGTCGACTTCCCCGGGGCGGTGTCCGCGGTCGCCGTCATCGACTCCCCGCTCAACGACACGGCGCCGGACGAGGCACGGCTGCGGGAGCGTCGCCGTCCGCACCGGGTGTACCCGACGGCGGAGGGGGCGGTGGCGCGGTTCCGCACGCTGCCGGCGCAGGACGTGCTCCTGCCCTACGTCCGCGAGCACGTCGCGCGCGGCTCGCTGCGCATGGTGGAGGGCGGCTGGACGTGGAAGTTCGACCCGGACTTCTTCGGAAACCGGCTCCTGCTGCGCGACCTGCTGCCCCGGCTGACTCCCCCGGTCACCCTGTTCCGCTGCGAGCACGGCCTGGTCAGCCCGGACATGGCCGCGGAGATGACCCGGCTGGTGCCCGGCGCACTGCCGGTCGCCGAGCTGGTCGACGCCGGCCACCACCCGATGCTCGACCAGCCGCTGGCGCTGGTCGCGGCCCTGCGCACCCTCCTGGCCGTCTGGCCGCGGCGGGACTGAGTCAGGACCCGCCGGTGGCCGGCCGGACGGGCCCCAGGTCCAGCCGGTAGTCGTCCGCGCACACGTCCGGCGCCCCGACGTGCCGCTGGATGACCAGGGCCAGCGCGCGGACGTCCTCGATCAGCCGCTCGCTCTCCATGTCGGCCGCGTAGTCGTGCGCGGCCAGCTCCGCGGAGATCTGGTCGGCCCGCCGCGCGGCGATGAGCAGGATGGCGCCCTGCATGGCGGCCAGGCAGCTGAGGATCAGGTTGAGCAGGATGAACGGGTAGGGGTCGAAGCCGCTGCCCCGGTTGCCCACCATCCAGCCGGCCAGGAAGACGAGCGCGCCGAGGACGAACGCCCACGAGCCCATGCCGTTGCGCAACCGGTCCGCGGCGCGCTCGCCCGGGGTGAGCTGCCCCCCGCTGCGGATCGCCGGATGCCGCCGCCGTGGACGGGTGCGGTCGGGGCCGGGTGCCGAGGTGGTCATGCCCGGCACGGTAGGGCCCGGAGCTGTCGTCGGCGCTCAGGCCGCGGAGGCCCCCAGGACCTCCTCGGCGGTGTCCCGGCTGCCCGGGCGGGCAGGGAACCAGTGGAACTGCACGGAGCACTCGGGCTGGACGCGGAGAAGGACGCGATCAGCAAACCATAGTGAGTTGATCACATTTGACGGGTATGGGTTCGGCGTCCTACCGTCCCCCTCGTCGACCAGCGGGCCACCCGGCCCCGACCGGAGGAGCGGACCGCCATGGCGCAGCTGTTCCTGACCACCCGGCGCACTGTCGATCACGGGCGCGTCTCCAGCGCGCTCTGTCCGCGCTCCTCCTGAGCCCGGCCCTCCCCTCCGTCCACCGGGGGACTTCTGCGCTGTCCGGCCCACACCCGCCCGGGACGTATCACCAGCGCGCCCCGCTGTCGGGTCGCCGTCCTCACCCGGGCGCCGGGCACCGGCAGCTCCCCCGACGACCTGCGCGGGCTCCCCCAGCGCGCCGCACTCCGCGCCGAGATCGGCGCGGCCGTCCGGGCCGTCGCCAGCTGACCCGCACCCCCGTCCCGCCGATCCGAGGAGACCGCATGACCCTCACCGTCCCGTCCCGGTCACTGACCAGCGAACCGCTCACCATCGACCGGCTCGGCGCCCACCACGGCGCCCAGGTCTCCGGCATCGACCTCGCCACCGCGAGCGACCCGGAGATCACGGCCGTCCGGGCGGCGCTCGTGGAGCACAAGGTGCTCTTCTTCTCCGACCAGCAGCTGAACCCGGACTCCCAGGTGCGGCTGGGCCGCCGGATCGGCGAGCTGACCCCGTCGCACCCGGTGGTGCCGGGCCTGGACGAGGAGCACCCGGAGATCTACGCCCTCGACGCGGCGGACAACGGCTTCGCCGACGTGTGGCACACCGACGTCACCTTCGTCCGCCGTCCGCCGCTGGGCTCGATCCTGCGCGCGGTACAGGTGCCCGACGTCGGCGGCGACACCCAGTGGGCCGACGCGGCGGCCGCCTACACGTCGCTGTCGGCACCGGTGCGCGCGCTGGCCGACCAGCTCACCGCCGTCCACGACGGCAGCCGCGAGTTCGGCTACTACCTGGCCCAGCGGGGCGGCAACACGTGGGACGGGAAGGAGTACGCGCGCCTCGAGCCGATCGAGCACCCGGTGGTGCGCGTGCACCCGGAGACCGGACGGCGCAGCCTGTTCGTCAACCCCGGCTTCACCTCGCACATCGCCGGGGTGTCCGAGGCCGAGAGCCGCGCCCTGCTGGACCTCTTCTACGCCCACCTCACCCAGCCCGAGCACATCGTCCGGCACCGCTGGAGCGTCGGGGACGTCGCCATGTGGGACAACCGGGCGACGCTGCACTACGCCAACCGTGACTACGGCGACTTCCGCCGGATCATGCACCGGGTCACGCTGCGCGGGGACGAGCCGTTCGGGCCGCGGGCCGGCTGACCGGCGTCCCCGGCGGCCAGGGACGTCCCCGGTGCCGTGAACCGGCGAGCTCGGGATCCCGTAGTGCCAGGAGGAAGCTCACCCACTCCTGGAGGCTCTCGTGCGGACCCTCTCCCTCCCTCGGCTGGCCGCCGCGCTGAGCGCCGGCGTCCTGGCGCTGGCCCTGTCCGCCTGCGGCAGTGACTCCACCACCGGCGCCGGCGCCACGACCGCCTCCAGCGCCGGCTCCAGCGCGGGGGCCGGCGCGGGGTCCGGCGGCTCCTCGGCCGCGTCCGACGCGACAGGCGCCCCGGTCACCGCGACGGAGGCGGACTTCTCGATCACCCTGTCCAGCAACAGCCTCACCGCCGGCACGTACACCTTCACCGTGGAGAACACCGGCAAGGCCACCCATTCCCTGGAGATCGAGGGCCCCGGGCTGTCGGACGCCGCCTCCGACCCGGTGCAGGGCGGCGAGACCACCACCCTCACGGTGACCCTGCAGAAGGGTGAGTACGAGGTCTACTGCCCGATCGACGGCCACCGGGCGATGGGCATGGACACCACGCTGACGGTGAGCTGAGCCGTGCGCCCGGCGTTGCGCTGGGCCGGCGCCCTCCTGCTCGCCGGGGTCGCCCTGGTGCACGGCCGGCTGTGGCTGGACGGCTACCGGACGATCGACGTCATCGGGCCGCTGTTCGCCGTCGACGCCGCGCTCGCGACGCTGCTCGCGGTCGCGGTCCTGCTGGCCTCCCGCCGGCAGCTGCCCTTCGTCGCACTGGCCGGCGCCGCGCTGGCCGCCGGCACCGCGGCGGGGCTGCTGCTGAGCACCGAGATCCCGCTGCTCGGGGTTCCGGGAGCCCCTCGGCGCCCGGTACGCGGTCCTGTCGCTGGTCCTCGAGGGCGCGGCCACCGTCGTCCTGTTGGCGCTGGCGGCGACCTCGGCCCGGCACGGGACGGCGGCGCCGGCGGCCGCCCGAACGGCGACGCGGATCCCCCGTCGGTGACCCGGGGGCAGCACACTGCGCGGGGAGCTCCGGAGAGGCGGCATGAGCGGTCGGGACGAGGCGCTGGTGCGGGCGCTGTACTCCGATCACGCGGCCGCCCTGTGGGCCTTCGTCGTCCCGCTGGTGGGCGGTGACCAGGCCCGCGCCCAGGACGTGGTGCAGGAGACCATGCTGCGTGCCTGGCGCCAGCCCGACGTGCTCGACCAGGTGCGCGGGTCGGTCCGGCCCTGGCTGTTCACCGTGGCCCGCCGCATCGTCGTCGACGAGTGGCGGCGGCACCGGACCGATCGGGACGTCCCGCTGGACACCGGGCCGGAGGCCGGCGAGGACGACCGCACCGACGCCGTGCTGGACACCTGGATCGTCGGTGAGGCGCTCAGCCGGCTCAGCCCGGACCACCGGGCGGTGCTGGAGCAGTGCTACTACCAGGGCCGGACGACGGCCGACGCCGCCGCGGTGCTCGGCATCCCGGAGGGCACCGTGAAGTCCCGGGCGCACTACGCACTGCGGGCCCTGCGCCTGGCGCTGCAGGAGATGGGGGTGACCGCATGACCGGCGGACCGGACCCGTGCGGGCATGACGACGCCGCCTACGTACTCGGCGCCCTGGGCCGCGAGGACCGGATCGCGTTCGAGACGCACCAGCGGACCTGCCCGCGCTGCTCGGCCGCCGTGGCCGAGCTGGCCGTGCTGCCCGCCCTGCTGGGCCGCCTGCCCGCCCTGCCCGCGCCCGCGGCGGCCCCACAGCAGCCGCCGGAGACCGTGCTGCCCGGCATCCTGGCGACCGTTCGACGCCACCGGTCCCGTCGCCGGATGTGGGGTGCGGCGGTCGGCGTGGCCGCAGCAGCCGTGCTGGTCACCGGGACGGCGGTGGTCACGGGGCAGACGCGTCCCGGCCCGACCGCGGCCGGTGCGGCCGTGCCACTGGTCAACGTCGCCGACGCTCCGGTGGCCGCCGAGCTGCGGCTGGAAGGGATGGCCTGGGGCACCCGGATCACCTTGACCTGCCGGTACGACGAACCCGACGCGTCCGGGCCCTACGACGCCGCGACCACCTACCAGCTGGTCGTGGTGTCCGATGACCACAGCGCGCGGAGCGTGGCCTCCTGGCAGGTGCTGCCCGGCCGGGACGCGCACGTGGCCGGCAGCACGGATCTCCGGCCGGAGCAGATCACCGAGGTCCAGCTGCGGAGCGACGACGGCACGGTGCTGCTCGAGGGCTCGCCGTCGCGCTGATCACGATGCCTGCCCACCGCTGTCGCGGGTAGGGGCTGCGGGTGAGCCGACACCTGGGCATGACCGACGCCGGACGCGACGAGGTCGGCGGGATGGTCCTCGCCGCCTGGGACGCCTTCTGCGTACAGGCCGCGGCCGTCGACCTGAGCCGGCCGACCCGGCTGCCGGGCTGGCGTGCGCAGGAGGTGTGCGTGCACCTGGGCGTCTGGCCCGAGCACGCCGCCCTCGCCGACCTCGTCACGTCCGCCCGGGCCGGTGGCACCGGGGCCCCGCCCGACGTCGACGGGGTCAACGCCCGGGTCACGGACGCCCACCGGGACGCCTCGCGCGCGGAGGTGCTGGCGGCGCTGCAGCGCAACCGGGACGCCACCGTGCGCTACCTGGCCGACGAGCCCGTCGACCTGGACAGCGCCCCGGCGGTCTCGACCATCGGGCGGCTGCCGATGCTCAGCGTCGTCCTCGGCCAGGCCTACGAGCTCGCCGTGCACGGCCTGGACCTGGCCGCCGTCGGCGCGCCTCCGGTGCCCGGCGAGGTGCTGCAGTCCGGGCTCGCCGCCCTGGCCGACGTGACCGGCGCGCTCGCCGCGGCGGAGGGCATCGCCGGCGGTGCCACCCTGCTCACCCCGGACGGCGGGTGGACGTTCGCCGCCGACGGGAACGGGTGGACGGTCGACCGGGTCGGCCCCGGCCGGGCCCCCGGCACCGCCGTGGAGGCACCGGCGGACCTGCTGCTGGAGGCGGCGTCCGGGCGGGTCAACCCGGTGGCGGCACTGGCCCAGCGGCGGCTGCGGGTGCACGAGCTCGCCGGCCTGCTGAAGCTGGCACCGATCGTCTCCTCGGCACCGGGCATCCCGGGCGGCCCGCTCCTGCAGCTGGCCGCGCGCACGCTCGGCGGGGCCGGCGGGCTGCTCGGCCGGCTGTTCCGCGGCTGAGCCCGCCCCGCTGCCGCCGGCGCGACGGCAGGATGCCGGGATGGACGTGCTGAGCAGCCGGGTGCTCCTGCGGACCGCCCACCCCGTCCGCAGCCAGGCGTTCTACCGCGACCGGCTCGGCCTGGCCGTGTACCGGGAGTTCGGCCCGCCCGGGCACCCGGGGGTGGTGTTCTTCCTGGGCAACGGCCTGCTCGAGGTCACCGGCTCCGCCGACGGGGCGCCGCGCGGCCTGGTCCTGTGGCTGCAGGTCCGCGATATCGCCGCCGAGCACGAGCGGCTGCGGGTGGCCGGGGTCGCGGTGACGCGCGGGCCGCGGCAGGAGCCGTGGGGGCTGGTGGAGATGTGGATCGAGGACCCCGACGGCGTGCAGATCGTGCTCGTGGAGGTCCCGGCCGACCACCCGTTGCGCCGCGACCAGCGCTGAGCGTCGGCCCCGGCGCTGCCCGCGGGGGCGCCCGCGGCTGCGGACGCCCCCGCGGTCAGGGCAGGGTGGTGCCGGTCAGGCCTTGGCGCCCTTGCCGGCGGACCGGGCCGCGACCGGGGCGTCGGCGCCGTCCTCACCCAGGTGCCGCTCGAAGAACGGCGGGATGACCAGGTCGGCCGGGCTGAGCTCGTCGATCGAGCCGTGGCCCAGGCCGATCAGCGACGAGCCGAGGCCGTCACGCATCAGGTCCAGCACGTTCTCGACGCCTGCCTGGCCGTTGGCGGCGAGGCCCCACAGGTACGCGCGGCCGATCAACACCGCCTTCGCGCCCAGGGCCAGCGCCTTGGCCACGTCGCCGCCGCGGCGGATGCCGCCGTCGAGCAGCACCTCGAGCTGGTCGCCCACGGCCTCGGCGACGGCCGGCAGCGCCCGGATGCTGGCCGGGGTGCCGTCGAGATTGTTGCCGCCGTGGTTGGACACCGAGATGGCGGTGCAGCCGGCGTCCACCGCCCGCTTCGCGTCGTCGACCCGCATGACGCCCTTGAGCATGAACGGACCGCCCCACTGCTCCCGCAGCCAGGCGACGTCCTCCCACGAGGGCATCGGCGAGGCGTTCCACATGCCGTAGGCCCCGAAGAAGGTGGGCGCCTGGTCACCGGGGTTGGGCATCATGTTCGGCACGGTGAGGTCGGGGATCTTCCCGGTCCTCGCGAAGTCCAGCAGCCAGCGCGGCTTGGTCAGCACCTGCGGCGCGTAGCGGCGGACCGCCTCGACGTTGATCTTCTCCGGGATGAACGGGCTGCCCCAGTCCCGGCCGTAGGAGAACGACCAGTCCAGGGTGGCGATCAGGCCGACGGCGCCGGCCCGCCGGGCCCGCTCCATGCGGGCGGCCATCGCGTCCCGGTCGCCGACCCAGTACATCTGGAAGAAGGTCTGCGGGTTGGCCGCCACGACCTCCTCGATCGGCTTGCTGGCGAAGGAGGACAGGCCCATGGCCACGCCGCGCGCTGCCGCCGCGCGCGCGACGGCCACCTCACCGTCGGGGTGCACCGCCTGCACGCCGGTCGGGCTGATCAGCACGGGCAGCGACAGCTGCTGGCCCATGACCGTGGTGCCCAGCTGCCGCTCGTTGCTCAGGCCCGCCGTGTGCGGGGCGAAGCCCAGCTCGGCGAAGGCCGCCGTGTTGTCGTCGGCGGTCAGCCCGCGCTCGGACCCGGCCACCAGGGCGCCGTAGACGCCCTTGGGCAGCCTGCGCTTCGCCCGCCGCTGGGCCTCGGCCACCGACTCGAACCACGCATTCGCCATCCGGCACACTCCCGCTCTCCACCGACGCCGGTGCGTCCGGCGCCGTCCTGCTACCCCGGAGACGGCAGCGCACCCACCTGCGCGCGGCGCGGTCCACCCGTGGCACTCAGTGCCACCCTAGTGTGGTCCACGTCTCGGCTGCACCGGCACCCGTCTGGCGGACGGGCAGCTGCGCTCAGGCGTTCCGGATCGCCGAGACGTCGAACTCGATCTGGATCTTGTCGCTGATGAGCACGCCGCCGGTCTCCAGCACCGTGTTCCAGGTCAGTTCCCAGTCGCTGCGCTTGAGCGCCAGCGCGCCCTCGAAGCCGACCCGCAGGTTGCCGAAGGGGTCCAGTGCCGAGCCGGTGAGGGTGAAGTCGACCGCCACCGGCTGGGTCACGCCGCGGATCGTGAGGTCACCGGTCACCCGGAACACGTCGGACTCCACCTGCTCCACGCCGGTCGAGACGAAGACGATCTCGGGGTACGTCGCGACGTCGAAGAAGTCCGCCGACCGGAGGTGGGCGTCGCGGTCGGTGTTGCCGGTGTCGATGCTGGCCGCGTCGATGCGCAGGGTCACCCCGCTGGCGGACGGCTGGGCGGCGTCCAGGTGCGCCGTCCCGGCGAACGTCGTGAACGCACCGCGCACGGTGGTGACCATGGCGTGCCTGGCCCGGACGCCGATGCGGGTGTGCGCGACGTCCACCGTGTAGTCGCCGGTGACGTCGGGCAGGGCGCTGGTGGCCTCGTCGAAGTCGGTCGCCCCGCTGTCGCGTGCCCGATGCTTTCCCACGGTCAGTGCTCCCTCAGCCGGTGGTCCACCCGACCATGGTGGCTGACGAGGGGGCGGGTGGAGCGGACGGGTCCCTCGCGGGCCCGCCGGAGCATCCGGCGGGCCCGCCGAGGATCAGTACCAGCCGGTGGACTTCGAGTGCGACCACGCGCCGCACGGGGAGCCGTACCGGCTGTCGATGTAGATCAGCCCGGCGTCGATCTGCCGGTACCCGTCGGTGGTCTTGGCAATCCCGGTGCCGGCCCAGGTGGAGTCCAGGAACTGCGGGATGCCGAAGGCGGTGCTGGTCGGGTTCTGCGCCTTGGGGTTCCAGCCGCTCTCCTTGCCCCACAGGCTCTCCAGGCAGCTGAACTGGCCGGCGTCCCCGCCGAGCTGGGCCCGCGCGTAGTCCTGGAAGGACCCGGACGACGCCGCGGACCCGACGGCGGCGGGCGCGGACGCCGGCGCCTCCGACTGCGCGGGCGCCCGGCTCGCGGCCTGCTC
>JAOPUQ010000504.1 GCA_025963425.1 Modestobacter sp.
TGCCCACCGCCTGCGCGCCGATGGTCGGCCGGGTGAAGTCCAGCGTGCGCAGCGCGGTCTTGAACCCGGTGCCCGGCGCGCCGATCATCCGGTCGGCCGGGATGGTGCAGTCGGTGAAGTACAGCTCGCAGGTGGGCGAGCCCTTGATGCCCATCTTCCGTTCCTTGGGGCCGACGGCGAAGCCCGGGTCGTCACGGTGCACGACGAAGGCCGAGATGCCGCTGGCGCCCTTCCCCGGCTCGGTGACGGCCATGACCGTGTACCACTCGGAGACGCCGGCGTTGGTGATCCAGGCCTTGGTGCCGTTGAGCACCCAGCTGTCGCCCTCCAGCCGGGCGCGGGTCTTCATCGCCGCGGCGTCCGAGCCGGCCTCGCGCTCGGAGAGGCCGTAGCTGATCATCGCGTCGCCCGCGGCGACGGAGGGCAGCACGTGCTGCTTCAGCTCCTCCGACGCCGACAGGAGGATCGGCATCGAGCCGAGCTTGTTCACCGCCGGGATCAGCGAGGCGCTGGCGTCGACCCGGGCGACCTCCTCGATGACGATGCAGGTCGCGATCGCGTCCGCGCCCTCGCCGCCGTAGGCCTCCGGGATGTGGGTGGCCTGGAAGCCGGCCGCCGTCAGCGCCTTCCGCGCCTCGACCGGGAACCGGGAGTCGGCGTCCACCTCGGCGGCGAACGGCGCGATCTCCCGTTCGGCGATGTCCCGCACCGCCTCGCGGACAGCCTCGTGCTCGTCGGTCAGCGCGTACAGCGCCGGGGAGTCACCCACGGTCACAGCATAGGCCGCGCCGTCCCGCCCGGGACGTCAGGCCACCGTCCGCCCTGCCGGTTCCGGGGCGACCAGGAGGGTCCGGGGCGCCACGGCGCCGTACAGGCCGTCCGCGAACGCCAGCTTCACCTCCCGGATCCGCTGCCCGCTGGCAGCCAGCCGCCCGGTGGGCTGGCGGGTCAGGCCGTCGACGACAGGGGCCTCCGCGGACAGCAGTCGCCAGTCGGAGCCGGCATCCAGGAGGGAACCGTGCTTGACGTCGTAGTAGCCGGCGCGGACCGGGACGGCGACCCCTCGGGCGCCTGCCCGGGCAGCGATCATGTGCGGGTGGAAGCGCGAGCTGAACCACCGCTGGTGCCGGCCCGCCGGGAGCCCCCGCTCCAGTACGTCGACCCAGGGGACGAACTGCAGCCCGGGAAGGAGGTGCCGCAGGCGGTCGAAGATGGGCCGGTCGACCCGGGGGATGCACTCCACCACGGCGGTCCTCGCCGGATCGACGTCCCACAGCCGCAGGTGGTCCATGCACTGGGCGGTCAAGCGCTCCTCGCTCACCTCGAGCAGGTCGCCCTGGACGCACACGAGCGCGTCCAGCTCCGGGGCTCGATCGGCGTCGACGAGCGAGTCGAGTTCGGCGAGCCAGAGGTCGTCCCCACTGCGGCTCGCCGGCCGGCCGATGGCCTCGGCGCTGACGTCGTCCCGGACGTCGACCCGGTCCACGCGTTCGAGCAGCCGGCGGACGAGGCTCACGTGCTCACTGCTGAGCGGGCTGAACCCCTGCCCGGTCGCGGCGGTCGACGCCCCCCGGCCGGCCGCCCAGTGCAGAGCCGCCAGCAGCCCGATCTGCCGGGGCCACATGCTGTTCACGTAACCGCCTCCGAGGAGATGGACGGTGGACGCACGGCTGAACACCCGCAGCCCAGGCACCCAGCGGGGGGCGAGCCCGTGGTCGTCCAGCGCCGAGCTGACGAAGGCGGCCACGTCCCAGGGCGTGTCGGCCGGCGCCTCCGCGCACAGCCGGAACAGGGTGTCGACACAACGCAGCCGGGGGTGTTCACCGGCGAACAGCGCCTGGGCTCCCGACGGGTGGGGGCAGTCCAGCCACACCTCCGCCTCGGGAGCGCGCTGCGCGAGCTCGCGGAGCCATGTGCGGGTGATCAGCTCGTCGCCGACGTTCGGGTGCCCGGCTGTGCTGATCAGATAGAACACGTACGCACTCCTGAGTTCGATACGCCGACAGCCCCTCAACCGCCAGTGTGTCCGCCGACGTCACCCACTGCACGTCATGCGTGACGCAGGGTGCGGGCGAGGCGAAACAGTGACCGGGAACTCGTGCGGCCGGCCCCGGGCACAGCAGCGCACACGTCCCGGGCTCCCCCTGTCCGCCACGTTCCGGGCGATGGCCGGAGAAGCGCTGCATGTCCCAGGGCGGCGACGCCGTCCGCCGCCCCGCGGGCGCTGGGTGACGGGACCCCGTGAGCGCGTCGGGGATCAGCCCGCGAAGATCTGCCCCGCGGGTCGCCGGGCGCCGAGACGCTCCTGCAGTTGCGCATCGCGGGTGACCACGGCCTCGGCCAGGCCGGCCTGGAACCGCTCGACCGCGGCGCGCAGCCGGTCGTCGCCGGCGGCCAGGATGCGGACGGCCAGCAGCCCGGCGTTGCGGCCACCGCCGATGCTCACGGTGGCCACCGGCACCCCCGCGGGCATCTGCACGATCGACAGCAGGCTGTCCAGGCCGTCGAGGGAGTCCAGCGGCCGGGGGACGCCGATCACCGGCAGCGGGGTCGCCGCGGCGATCATCCCGGGCAGGTGGGCCGCTCCCCCGGCGCCGGCGATCACCACCCGCAGCCCGCGGCCGGCGGCGCCCTCCGCGTAGTCGAGCATGCGCCGCGGGGTGCGGTGGGCGGAGACGACGTGCACCTCATAGGGCACGTCGAACTCGGCCAGGGCGTCAGCCGCCGGCTCCATCATCGGCCAGTCGGAGTCGCTGCCCATGACGATGCCGACGATCGGGTCACTCATGGCCTGCTCCTCCGGAGTGCTCGTCGGGAAAGGCGAAGGCGTCGTCGACCACGCCGTCGGACAGGTAGCGGGCCGCCGCCACCGCACGGGCCCGGACCTCGGTGAGGTCCTCGCCCAGGGCGGTGACGTGCCCGAGCTTGCGGCCGCGGCGCTGGCCCTTGCCGTACCAGTGCAGCTTGACGTCGGGCCAGTGCGCCATCAGGTGGTGCACCCGCTCGTCCAGGCCCGGCCCGGCCCAGTCCTCGGCGGCGGTGTCGCCGCCCAGCACGTTGGCCATCACCACGACCGGCGCGGTCATCGCCGTCGAGCCGAGCGGGTAGTCCAGGACGGCGCGCAGGTGCTGCTCGAACTGGCTGTTCCGGGCGCCCTCGATGGTCCAGTGCCCGGAGTTGTGCGGCCGCATGGCCAGCTCGTTGACCACGATGCCCTCGGCGGTCTGGAACAGCTCGACGGCCAGCATGCCGACGACGCCCAGCCGGTCGGCGATCCGGACGGCGAGCTCCTGGGCCGCCGTGGCCAGCTCGTCGTCCAGGCCCGGGGCGGGGGCGAGCACCTCGTTGCAGACGCCGTCACGCTGCACCGTCTCGACCACCGGCCAGACCGCCACCTGCCCGAAGGGCGAGCGGGCGACCTGGGCGGCGAGCTCGCGGACCATGACCACCCGCTGCTCGACCAGCAGCGTGCCGTGCTGGTCGAGCAGCGCGGCCGCCTCCCCGGCGTCGGCCACCACGAACACACCCCGGCCGTCGTAACCGCCGCGCGGGGTCTTGAGGACGACGGGCCAGCCGTGCCGGGCGGCGAAGGCGGTGACGTCGTCCGCGGTGTCGGCCTGCGCCCAGGCCGGCTGCGGCTCCCCGGCCTCGGCCAGGGCCCGGCGGAGCACCAGCTTGTCCTGGGCGTGCACCAGCGCGGCCGGCCCGGGAGCGACCCGGTGACCGGCGTCCACCAGGGCCTGCAGGTGCTCGGTCGGCACGTGCTCGTGGTCGAAGGTGACCACCGTGGCGCCGTCGGCGAGCCGGCGCAGGTCGGCCAGCTCGCGGTGGTCGCCGAGCTGGACGTCGGCGGTGACCAGGGCGGCGGACTCGGCGGGGTCGGTGGCCAGGACCCGGAGGGTCTGACCGAGCGCGATCGCGGCCTGGTGCGTCATCCGGGAGAGCTGGCCGCCGCCGACCATGGCGACCACGGGCATCCCGGTCCGCGGATCCAGCGAGTTCTTCATGTCGGCGTCAGGTTAGCTGCGTGCCCATCGGGCCACGGCCGCGGCCGGATCGACGGCCCCGACCGGTCACCGGCCTGGGCCTGTCAGCAGCAGCGCCCGGAGCTCCCGCCCCACGCGCTCGGCGACCTGCGGCCTGGGGTGCACGCCGTCCGCGCTGGCTCCGGCCACCCAGGCCCCGTCGTCCGAGCACGTCGACCACGGATCGACGAAGCGCCACCCCTCGGCAGCCGCGAACTCCTCCAGGTGGCGGTTGTAGGCGACGGACGCGGCCGGCGCGGGGTCGTAGGGCGGGACCGACGACAGGAGCACCCCCGGGTCCCCGGACTGCGCCACGATCGCCTCCAGGTTGTCCCCCGAGACCTCCCACGCCGTTCCGTCGCGCAGGTCGTTGGTCCCGGCCATGACCACGAGCACGTCCGCGGGCAAGGGGCCCACCCCGGCACGCATCTGGGCCGTGGTGGTCCCGGGGACGGCCCACCCGCCCACCAGCTGGAGAGGGGGTCCTTCGGCACCCCGCAGCCATGACTGTGTCCCGGGCTGCGTGGGGCCGTCATGCTCTCCGGTGCCCGCGGTGATCGAGTCCCCCACCACGGCGAAGGTGGTGGTGACGGTCGTCGATGGGCCGGTCGAGCGCTGGGTCTGCCCGCTGTCGGACACGCAGCCGACGCCGTCGGGTGCCGGCGCGGCGCTCACCGAGGTGGTGCACGCCGAGGCGAGGACCCCCACGGCCAGGACACAGGCAGGGAGGGACGGGCGGAGGAACGCGGCAGGCACCTGCCCATCATGTGCGGCGGACGTCGCCCGCCGCCAACGAAGGCTGCCCGGGGCACCGGGCCTGGCCGGTCCGGTGCAGGTGACGCCGGCGGCACGGTGCACGGGCGCCCGGCCATTCTGCTCCGTACAGTCGGTCCGGTGGTGACCGCTCGGTCCGTCCGACTGCTGACCTCGACATGGCGCCTGGCCCTCAAGGAGCTGAGCGCCTTCGGCATCGTGGGCGGCCTCTGCTTCCTCCTCGACATCGGGCTGTTCCAGCTGCTCTACGCACACGCAGAGTGGGACGCGGTGGCGGCCAAGCTGCTGTCGACGCTGGTGTCCATGACGGTCGCCTACGTGGCGCACCGCTACTGGTCGTTCTCCCACCGCGCGCGAACCGGTGTCCGCCGCGAGTATCTGATCTTCACCCTGGTGAACGGTGTGACCCTGGCGCTGTCGCTGGCCGTGGTGTGGGTCGTCCGCTACCCACTCGGCCAGGACGGCTCGCTGGTCCTGCAGCTGGCCAACATCGGGTCCATCGCGGTGGGCACGGTCATCCGGTACCTCAGCTACCGGCGCTGGATCTTCGTGACACCCGAAAACCCCGCGGCGGCCGACGCCCGGTTCCGCCGCGCCCGCCCCCTCGACCAGCCGGTCTGAGATCCCCCGGCCCGCGGGCCGGTCAGCCGGCCAGCCGGGAGCCGTGCCGGCCGGCGACCACCTCGACCCGGCTGCTGATCCGGGTGCGCAGCTCCTCGACGTGGCTGATCAGGCCGACCGTGCGGCCGCCCCGCCGCAGCTCGTCGAGCACGGTCATCACCGCATCGAGGGCCTGCGGGTCCAGCGTGCCGAAGCCCTCGTCGACGAAGAGGGTGTCCAGCTGCACTCCCCCGCTCTCCGCGGTGACCACGTCGGCCAGGCCCAGGGCGAGGGCGAGCGAGGCCATGAAGCTCTCCCCGCCGGACAGCGTCTTGGTCGGCCGGCGCACGCCGGTGTACTCGTCCAGCACGTCCAGGCCCAGGCCGCCGCGGGCACCGTGCCGGCCCAGCGCGTCGCTGTGTACGAAGGTGTAGCGGCCGCCGGACATGTCCTGCAGCCGACGGCTGGCCACCTCGGCGACCTGCTCGAGGCGGGCGGCGAGCACGAAGGACTGCAGCCGCATCCGCAGCGTGTTGGCACCGCGGCCGTTCACCAGATCGGCCAGGGCGGTCACCTGGTCGGCCCGGGCCCGGCGCTCGTCGAGTTCCAGCTCGACGGCGGTCACCTCACCGGCGAGCTCGTCGAGGGACTGCGCGCAGCGGCGGGCCCGCTCTGCGGCGGTCACCGCCTCCTCGCGGGCGGCGGTGGTGTCCTGGCACAGGGACTGGGCCGCGTCCAGGTCCGGCCGCGGCTCGAGGTCGGCCAGCTCCGGCTCGGCCAGCGTGGCACTCAGCACGGCCCGCTGGTGGTCGTGCTCCTCCACGCGGGTCGCGAGCGCGGCCAGCCGCCCCCGGTCGAGCAGGGCGTCGGCCGCGGCCAGCAGGTCGGGGAAGCCGCTGTCGGCGACCCGCTGCTCGGCGGCCCGCCGGGCGCTGTCGGCGGCGGCCCGGGCGCGCAGCTCGGCGCCGGCGGCCTCGACCAGCGTCTCGCAGCACCCGGCCCCGGCCACCAGCCGGGTGATGCGGCTGTCCAGGTCGGCGTCCGGCCCGCAGGCAGCGGTGAGCCGCTCCTGGAGCTCGGCCCAGGAGGCGGAGGCGGCGGCGGACTCGGCGCGGGTCCGCTCGAGCGCCTCCCGGTCGTCGGCCAGCCGGCGCTGCGTGGCGTCCCGTTGAGCGGCGAGCCGGACCAGCTCGGCCTGGGTGGTCTCCAGCCCGGCGGCCCGCTCGGCGGCGACGCGCTCGTCGGCCCGGGCCGCAGCCAGCGCGTCGCGCAGCTCCTCCGGCGGGCGGTCGCCGGCCCGGGCCTGCTGGGCGGCC
>JAOPUQ010000031.1 GCA_025963425.1 Modestobacter sp.
GACCGCCGCGACCGCCGCGGCCCTGGAGGCGCGGGCGGTCATCACCCGGCCGTTCGCCGGGGAGGGACTGCGGGTCAGCGTGGGCACGCCCGAGGAGGACGACGTCTTCCTCGCCGCGCTCGACGACGTGCGGAACGCCGAGCTGACCAGCGCGGCTGCGGGCGGCGCGGGAGCCTGAGCCGGGACGCCTGAGGCTCGTGGTTCGATGATGGGCGTGCCTGCTCCCCGCGTGCTGTCCGGCATCCAGCCGACGGCGGACTCCTTCCACCTCGGCAACCTCCTGGGTGCGCTGCAGCAGTGGGTGAGCCTGCAGGACGACCACGACGCCTTCTACTGCGTCGTCGACCTGCACGCGATCACCGCCGAGCAGCCGGACCCGGAGGTGCTGCGCCGGCGCACCCTCGTCTCGGCCGCGCAGCTCCTCGCCCTCGGTGTCGACCCGGCCCGCAGCACCCTGTTCGTGCAGAGCCACGTGCCCGAGCACGTCCAGCTGTCCTGGGTTCTGGAGTGCCTGACCGGGTTCGGCGAGGCCAGCCGGATGACCCAGTTCAAGGACAAGAGCCAGCGCGAGGGCGGCGGGACGACGACCGTCGGGCTGTTCACCTACCCCGTGCTGATGGCCGCCGACATCCTGCTCTACCAGGCCGACCGGGTCCCGGTGGGTGACGACCAGCGCCAGCACCTGGAGCTGACGCGCGACCTGGCCACCCGGTTCAACAGCCGCTACGGCGACACCTTCACCGTTCCGGAGGGGTTCATCCCGCCGGCCGCCGCGCGGGTGCTGGACCTGCAGTCCCCGGACAAGAAGATGAGCAAGAGCCTGCCGCCGGCCGGCTGCGTGAACCTGCTCGACGACCCGCAGGTCACCGCCAAGAAGATCCGCTCGGCCGTCACCGACACCGGCCGCGAGGTGCTCGCCGACCCGGTCGCCAAGCCCGGGGTGACGAACCTCCTGGCCATCCACTCGGCGCTGTCCGGGCAGACGGTGGCCCAGCTCGAGGAGCACTTCGCCGGGCGCGGCTACGGCGACCTGAAGAAGGAGCTGGCCGAGCTCGTCACCGACGCGCTGGCGCCCGTCCAGCAGCAGACGACCGAGTGGCTGGCCGACCCGGCCGAGCTGCAGCGGGTCCTCGCGGGCGGCGCTGCGCGCGCCCGGGAGGTCGCCGCGCAGACACTGGCCACGGTGTACGACCGGGTCGGTTTCCTGTCCCCGGCGGCTCCATGACCGAGGTGCCCCGGCGAACGAACGAGGACACCTTCGCCTTCCGTCGCACCCCCGCCGCCACCGCGCGGGACACCACGGTCCTGGGTGTCGTCGTGTCGGTGCCCGAGCCGTGGGCCCAGCTGCTGGTCGAGTGGCGCAGCAAGGTGGGTGACCCGCAGGCCGCCCTGGTGCCCCCGCACGTGACGCTGCTGCCGCCCACGGAGGTCGCCGTGGCCGACCGGACGGCGATCACCGCCCACCTGGCGGAGGTCGCCCGCAGGCATCCGCCGTTCGCCGTCCACCTGTCGGGCACCGGCACGTTCCGCCCGATCTCCGAGGTGGTCTTCGTGGCCGTCGCCCGGGGCATCGCCGACTGCGAGCTGATCGCCACCGACGTGCGCACCGGACCGCTGGCCCGGCCGCTGAGCTTCCCGTACCACCCGCACGTCACGGTGGCCCACGACGTGCCCACCGACATGCTGGACATGGCCTACGGCGGGCTCGCCGAGCTGCAGGCCGAGTTCCGGGTCGACTCCTTCACCGAGTTCGAGCAGCTGCCCGGTGGTGTCTGGGCCGTCGCCCGCGAGTACCCGCTCACCGGCCCGGCGCGCTGAGCTGGCGGTAGCCGCGGCCGGGCAGCCGGCGCGCGGGAGCGGTCGCGGCCCAGGACACTCGATCCGGTGAGCGACCCGATCAGTCGCGCGGTCGCCGCGGGACGGGGGCTGCTGCGTCGGCAGCGCGCCCGCCGGCCGTGGCTGGACCACCTGGTGCACGCCGGCGGCCACTACAACCGGGTCCAGGGCGACCTGCTGGCCTCCGGGGTCACCTACTACGTCTTCCTCGCCCTGTTCCCGGTGGTCTTCCTGCTCGCGTCGGTCGCCGGCTTCGTGCTGTCGGGGAACCCCGCGCTGCTCGACCAGCTGACCACCGCGGTCCGGGAGGCCGTCCCCGGTCGCACCGGCGCCGACCTCGCCGACCAGGTCACCGAGGCGATCGACTCCCGCGGCGTGGTCGGGGTGATCGGGGGAGTCGGCTTCCTGTTCGTGGGGCTGGGCGCGATGGACAAGCTGCGGGTCGGCATGGACATCGTCTGGCGTGGCCGGCCGGACCCGCCGGACTTCCTCGCCGACCGGCTCAAGGACCTGGTGGCCCTGCTCGGGCTGGGCGCGGCCGGCGTACTGAGCATCGCGCTGACCACGACGGCCACCCGGGCATCGTCCTGGGTGCTGGGCCTGGCCGGCCTGGACCAGGTGCCCGGTTTCTTCCTGCTCACCGGGGCGGTGGCCATCACCCTGGCGCTGGCCGGCGACGTCCTGGTCTTCCTGTGGCTGCTCACGGGGGTGCCGCACAACCCGTTCGGCGTCCGGTCGCTGCTGCCCGCAGCGCTGTTCGGCGCGGTCGGCTTCGAAGTGCTCAAGCTGGTCGGCACCTGGTACCTGTCGCTCATCGGCAGCAACGTCACCGCCCAGGCGCTGGGCAGCATCGTCGGGCTCATCGTGTGGATCAACGTGGTGGCCCGGTTCGCCTTCTACACCGCCTCGTGGGCGGCCACGATCCCCTCGATCGAGCGGGCCCGCACCCCGGTGCCCCCGGTGTCCGAGCCGGTCAGCCCGCCGACGGAGCCCGCCGGCCCCGGGAGCCGGGG
The DNA here is from genome assembly GCA_025963425.1 of Modestobacter sp. Classification (GTDB taxonomy): domain Bacteria; phylum Actinomycetota; class Actinomycetes; order Mycobacteriales; family Geodermatophilaceae; genus Modestobacter. The sequence goes on from JAOPUQ010000031.1 coordinate 2,850, forward strand.
TCCGGCCCCGCTGCGGCTGGCCCTGGGGCTGCTGGGCGCCGGCGCGCTGGCGGGGATGGCCGGGACCCGGTGGGTCCCTCCGCTGCTGCGTCGCCGGTCCGCGCGCCGGGCGGCGCTGCGGACGACGGTCCCGGCGGACGGCGGGGCGGCGGACGGCTGACCACCGGCTCCCCGCCGGACGACGGCGCCATGAGGCGGACGGCGCG